>CAITXW010000123.1 GCA_903896425.1 uncultured beta proteobacterium
GATTCAAAATCATCGCGCCGCATGTAGACCTCGCCGCGGACTTCCAGCACCTCGGGCACTTGTGGCGGCGACAAACCCGGACCGAGCGCCGCCGGGCCGCCCCAAGGCGCGAGCGACCCCTCGGGGCTGGAGCCTGCGGCTCCAAAGCTGCTTGAGCAGCTTTGGACAGGCGACAGGGGCGAAGCGTCTTGCGAGCCGCGGCCTGCAAGGTGCAGCGAACTACGCGAAGCGAGGAGCGTGGGGGCCAAAGGTATTTGGCCAATCGTGCGGATGTTCTGCGTCACGTCCTCGCCGAGTTCGCCATCGCCGCGCGTGGCGGCCTGCACCAGCACACCGCGCACGTAGCGCAGGCTCATCGCCAGGCCGTCAAACTTGGGCTCGGCCACGTACTCAACCGGCGGCGCTGCGGTGTCCAGCTCAAGCTCGCGCCGCACGCGGCCATCGAAGGCTTCGGCACCGCTGGCCTCGGTATCGGTCTCGGTGCGGATGCTCAGCATGGGCAAGGCATGGCGCACGCTGACAAAGGCATCCAGGGCGCGCCCGCCAACGCGCTGCGTCGGCGAGTCCGGCGTCACCAGCTCCGGGTGCGCCGCCTCGATCGCCTGCAATTGTTGAAACAAGCGGTCGTACTCGGCATCCGAAATCAGCGGATCGTCGAGCACGTAGTAGCGGTGTGCGTGTTCGTGCAGGGCGCGCCGGAGTTCTTCTATCGCCTCGATATCGGGCACGGGTCCGGCTGACTGTGTGAACAGATCGGACGTCATCGTGCGCTCAGGCAGCAAGCACGTAGCCCGTATGAAGCCGAAGGCGTAATACGGGGATGCCAGCGCTGTGCCAAACCCGTATTGCGCTGCGCTTCATACGGGCTACAGGCAAGATGGCGGCGGTTCATGAAAAGCGCAACGCCGCTCAGGAAAACAAGCGGCGCGCGGCGGCGGAGCCGGCGGCCAGGTCACGCTGCTCCAGCGTGTCGTAGAGCTTCTCCAGCTCGGCGCCGATGCTGTCCATGGCCTCGCGCGTGAGCAGCATGTTGTTGTCGTCGGTCACCACGCCGTCCATGCTCTGGGCCAGCAACTGCGCGGCCTCGCGCAGGCGCTGGAAGGCGCACTCGCTGCGGTCAACCTGGGCCACGTCCAGGCTGATGGCGAGTTCACGGATGGCGGACTGGGTCGGGTCCTCGGCCATCGCGGCCTGCACGTCAAAACTCAGACTGAGCACCGGTGGCAGGCCGACCGTACTGGCCGGCACCACCATGCGCCCGGGGATGACGCCGGCGACAAAGCCAAGCCGCGCTGCGCTTTGCTGCACGTAGCCCGGACTCCAGGCCGAATTGCGCGCGCGCAACACGAAGCCGAGCTGCGCGTCGTGCTCGCTGGCAAACTGATCGAGCTCACGGGCACGCGCCACTTCTTCGCGCATTTCAGGGAAGTCCGGTGTGCCGTTGACGGTCTCGCAGAAGTCACGTGTCTTGACGACAAATTCGGAATACTCAATGTCATTGAGCGCACCGGCGCGGTTGGCCAGTTGCACGCCGGCTTGGAACGCGCCGTAACGCTGGCCCGGCTGCGGTGTCTCCCAGCATTGGCGCACTTCGTTGAAGCCCTCGATGGCAAACGGTTTGCTGCCGGCGCGCCGGGTGCTGGGCATGGCGGCCAGCGCCGCATCGCCCGAGACCACATCTTCCAGCGCAATCGGCGCGATGACGTCGATCAAGGCGTCCATGGCCGGCTTTTTTTCTGGCGCCGGCAAGGGGAACTTGGCGACGTCATAGGCGGCGGCGTCGAGTTCAGGTTCGATATTGGCGTCGCCATGCACTGAGGCAAGCTCACTTGCCGGGTCCGCATCGCTGCTGGCCTGGCGTGGTTTGCTGCGGCGCGAGGCCCAGGCCGCCTGCGCAACCATCGCCGCCAGCACCACGACCCCGACCAAGGCCAGACCCATCTGCAGATTACTCATGGCACGCCTTCCATTGGCATCAATTAACGTCGATCATCGAAACCGCCGCGTCCATGTCAACCGCGACGATGCGCGAGACGCCCTGCTCCTGCATGGTCACACCAATCAACTGCTCGGCCATTTCCATGGCGATCTTGTTGTGGCTGATGAACAGGAACTGGGTCTCGCGGCTCATGCTCAGCACCAGCTTGGAATAACGCTCGGTGTTGGCGTCATCGAGTGGCGCATCGACTTCGTCAAGCAGACAAAACGGCGCCGGATTGAGCTGGAATATGGCAAACACCAAAGCAATCGCAGTCAGCGCCTTCTCGCCGCCCGAGAGCAGGTGGATGGTCTGGTTCTTCTTGCCCGGCGGCTGCGCAATCACCTGCACACCGGAGTCCAGAATCTCTTCACCGGTGATGACCAGGCGCGCGTTGCCACCACCGAACAGTTCCGGGAACATGCGGCCAAAGTGCTGATTGACGGCATCGAAGGTACCAGACAGCAGGTCACGCGTTTCAGCGTCAATCTGCCGGATCGCTTCCACCAGCGTGGTCATCGCTTCGTTCAGATCGGCTGACTGGGCATCGAGGAAGTTCTTGCGTTCGCTGGCCACACTCAGTTCTTCCAGTGCCGCCAGATTGACAGCACCGAGTGCCGCAATGTCGGCGTGCAGGCTGTCGATTTGGCCCTGCAGCGCGCTCAGGCGCACCCGGCTCTCGCTGACCGACTGCGCCAACAGCGTCAGATCGGCCTGCGCATCCACCAGCATTTGCGTGTACTGCTCAAAACCCAGGCGCGCGGCCTGCTCCTTGAGTTGAAATTCGGTGATGCGCTGACGCAGCGGATCGAGTTCGCGCTCCAGGCGCAGGCGCCGCTCGTCGCTGGCGCGCAGCTTGGCGGTCAGGTCGTCGTACTCACTGCGCCGCGCTGCCAGCAATTGTTCGCGTTCGAGCTTGACCGCCAACGCGCTCTCCAGGCCGCCGCGTGCTGCGGCGTCGTTGAGTTGCAGCATTTCCTGCTGCGCTTTTTCGGCCTCGGCAGCCGTGGCCAGCGCTTCGCGTTCGGCCGTTTCAACGGCACGTGAGAGTTCGGCCTTGCGCGCATCCAGGCTGCGCATGGAGAACACCGCCTCCTGCGCCTTGCGTTCCAGACTGCGCTGCTGCTCGCGCGACTCGGTCAAGCGGCGCTCGGCCAGCATCACCTGCTCATCAAGCGCGGCGTGGCGTTCCTGCGTTTCGGCCAGTTGCAGATCCAGCTCCTCAAACCGGCCTTCGGCCGTGACGCGACGCTCTTGCAAATCGTCGAGCTGGGCGTCGATCTCGGAGAGATCGGCATCAATTTGCGCACTGCGCTGGCGCATCTGCTCGGCCGCCTGCGTCAGGCGCAAACTCTCCACCTGCAAGGCGTGCGCGCGGGTCTGGCTCTCGGCCGCTTCGCGCCGGCTTTGCACCAGGCGCTGCGAGGCTTCGGCATAAGCCGCTTCGCTGCGCACCAGCGCGGAGCGGGCTTCGTCGGCAATCAGGGACTGGGCTCTGAGCTGTTTTTCCAGGTTTTCGATTTCCTGGGCCCGTGCCAGCAACCCGGCCTGTTCTGAGTCCGGTGCGTAAAAACTCACGCTGTAGGCGCCCACCGCATGGCCGCTCTTCACGAAAATCAATTCGCCGGGCTGCAACTGCGCGCGCGCGGCCAGCGCGTCTTCAAAGCTGGCGGCGGTATAGCAACCGTGCAGCCAATCGGCGAACACCGCGCGCTGGCCGGCATCGTTGACGCGCAACAAATCAGCCAGCCGCGGCAAAGCCGACGTGGCCTTGTCTGGCACAGCGGCCGCCGGAGGGCTCAAAAACGCCAGCTTGGCCGGTGGCGCGTCGCTGTCAAAAGCGCGCAACATTTCCAGGCGCGAGACTTCCAACGCGCCAAGCCGCTCGCGCAGCGCGCCTTCGAGCGCTGTTTCCCAGCCACGCTCGATGTGAATGCGACTCCACAAACCCTGCAATCCGTCCAGCCCGTGCTTGGCCAGCCAAGGCTGCAGCTTGCCGTCGGTCTTGACCCGCTCCTGCA
>CAITXW010000124.1 GCA_903896425.1 uncultured beta proteobacterium
AGATGCCAACCGACAAATTGTTGGACGTTTCACCACTGGCGCTGCGCATGAGCAGCCCCTTCAACGCCGGGTATTGGCTAACAGCAGCCTGAGAGGTTCCAGATCTGAATCAAAAACCCACCTGAACGGTGGGTTTTTTGTGTCACGACCGAGTGGCATCCATGATCGCCGCCGTCAGTGCCAGGTAGTCGGCCACCGGCACCTCCTCGGCACGGCGCTGCACGTCAAATTGACCGGCAAAAGCCTTTTCCTGCAGCCACCGACCCAGCGTGTGGCGCAGCAGTTTGCGACGCTGACTGAACGCCACACGCACGATTTCGCTGAGCAACTCGCCATCGAGCGCCACCTGGTTTTCCAGCGGCACCATGCGCACCACGGCGCTGTCCACGCGCGGCGGCGGATCAAAACTCTCGGGCGGAACGAACAACACCATTTCCATGGCGTATCGCCACTGCAGCATCACACTCAGGCGCCCGTAGTCCGATGTTGCGGGTCGCGCCACCATGCGGTCCACCACTTCCTTTTGCAGCATGAAGTGCTGGTCTTCTATCACTTCCACGCAATCGAGCAGATGAAACAGGATCGGAGTCGAGATGTTGTACGGCAGATTGCCCACCACCCTCAGCCTGGTCGTTCCGCCCCCACCTGCCGGGGCAATGGTGCGCGCCAGCTCGGCAAAGTCGACTTTGAGCACGTCCGATTCAATGACGGTCAGTTGCGGATGCATTCGCAAGCGCAGTGCCAAGTCACGATCGAGTTCGATCACGGTGAGATGCCCCAGGCGCTCCACCAGCGGTTGCGTCAAGGCCGCCAGGCCCGGCCCGATCTCAACCACCGTCTGACCGGGTTTGGGGGCAATAGTCTCAACAATGGCATCGACGATGCCCGCATCGGCCAGAAAATGCTGGCCAAAGCGTTTGCGGGGGATATGTTTCATGCACCACGCCCAAGCGCTGGCATCGGCATCACGATTGCAATCAGGACGGGGACCGTCATGGGCGGCTACTGTGGCGGCTCACGCAGTTCAACATAGGCACGACCACGCAGGTCTTGCGCCCATGTAAGGTAGGCTTCATCGAGTTTTTTCTCGCGCAACATGGCACGCACCTGCTCACGCTGCTCGCGCGGACTCAGCTCAGTGCTGCGGCGCTCCATCAACTGGATCAGATGCACACCGAAACGCGACACCAACGGGTCGCTGATCTGACCCGGCGCGAGGCGGTCCATCACCTCCTCGAACTCGGGTACAAACATACCCGGATTTGCCCAGCCCAAATCACCACCCTGGGCCGCGCTCCCGTCCTGCGAATTGTCGCGCGCCAGTGCTGCAAAATCGGCCTGTCCCGCGACAATGCGCTTCTTGAAATCCGTCAGTTTGTCGCGGGCCGCAGCCTCGCTTAACTGGGCACTGGGGCGCAACAGAATATGACGCGCTCGGCTTTGCGTCACGCTCATGATCGGCATGCCGCTGCCCTTCTTCTCCAGCACCTTGAGGACATGAAAACCGGCGCCCGAGCGCAGTACATCGGAGACACCCCCCGGCGCCAGGTTTTGTGTCGCCTCAACAAACAAGGGTGGATAGCGATTGGCCGTACGCAAGCCCAGTTGCCCACCATTGGCACGGTCCGACGCATCCGAGAATTCACGCACCAGCAATGCAAAATCCTCACCGGCGCGCGCTCGTGCCAGCGCCTTCTGCGCCTTGACTTGCAGCGCGCTGATCTGCTCGGCGGAGGCGGCGTCAGGCACCGCCACCAGAATCTGCGCCAGATTGATTTCGACGGAAGCGGGATCGGTATTGCTTTGGCGCTCTTTCAGATATTGGTCCACTTCGATGTCCGAGATCCGCACCTTGGGCTCTACATCACGCTCACGCAAGCGTGTCAGCATCAGTTGCTCTCGCAATTGGGTGCGGAACTGGCTCAAAACCAAACCCTCGGCAACAATCCGGCGCTCGAGTTCAGCCACCCCGATCTGGTTCTGCCGCGCAATGTTCTGCAAAGCCTGATCGACCGCTGCCTCGTCGATCCGAATACCGGTTTCACGCGCCTGATGCAACTGCGCCTTTTGGTTGATCAGACTCTCGAGCACCTGGCGCGTCAGCTCCTTGCGTTCCGGCTGCGGCGCGCGCTGCTGTGCCAACTGCTGCAGCACGCGCTGAGCTTCACGCTGCACCTCGTTGTTCGTGATGGGTTCGGCATTCACGATCGCCACAATGAAATCCGCCGACTGCGGGGCATCAGACGACAGCCGTACCGCCGGCGCAGCCAACGCGCTACCGGTAGAAGGTCTCAGTCCCTGGGCTTTTGCTGGCAGGCCAGCAAGGATAAACAAACTGGCCACAGTCAGGGCAACAAGGCGATAGGTCATGATGGATTATTCGTAATTGCTGAAACGGCTCGGAGCATTTTGCAGTTCGCGCAGATATTGGTAACTTGGGATATTGTCTTTCAATGTCTTCAGAGGGCTCACGCCCAAACGCGTAAAGCCGACAAACTCGAGCTGGAACATGATGCGCTGGGTTGCACTGGAAGCACTGGTCTGAAGCCTTCCCAGCACCGCCCGACCCAACCAGCAACCCGCATCGTACTCAAACCCGATGACAGCGTCGACCAGCTTGCGCTCATCCAGACTGTAATTGAGTCGCCCCACGCTGTACCAGCGACCATCCCCTTGCCCCCTGCCAGCGCCCAGATCCTGCCCGCGATCACCCCACAGGTCATTGATAGGCCATTGCCAGCCAAAATCAAGCTGCTCACTGGCACCATTCTGATACCGATAGGCAGCCGTCAGCGCGCGGTAGTTGCCCGGGTTGTAGCGCGCGCCCAGCGTGCTGCGAACCGTTTTCTCGGAGGTTGGGTTGACCTGAACCGTGGCGTCAACAGCCCATTTCGGATCCCAGTTGATCGATGCCCCCAGCAGAATGTCACCCAGTCCGCTGCCCATTGGAACATCACCCGGCAGCGTGACTTCCTGCGGCTTGAACAGCCAGCGCTGCGCCAGACCGAAACGCGCCGCCTCGGCACCGGTAGCTGGATCAAGCAAACGTGAGGTCAGACCCAACGTCAGCAACTTGCTGTCGGAGATGCGGTCGTTTCCAACAAAAGCATTCTCGGTATAGATACTGGAAAAATTGAAATCGATCGATGCGGTGTCATAGTTCGGCAACACGCTCTGGTCGCGTTGCGGCGTGTTGACGTAAAACACCCGTGGTTCGAGCGTCTGGCGAAAAGCCCTGCTGAAATAACTCGTATCCCGCTCGAAGACCAAACCGCTGTCCAGACTGAAGGTCGGCACCATGCTGCTGGCCGAACCGGCTCCATTACTCAAGAGCGAATCAAACAAGTAGTTCGCAGCGTGTAGTTGCAGTTTCGGTACAACGAACCCGGCGGCGCCACGCCATGGTTGACTGAGTTGCAGCAGGGAATAAACCCGTTGTGCGTTGGGCTGGTTCGTGAGCGCGCTGTTTGATTGGAACGCGGTGTAATCTGCGTCCACTGAAAGATCGAAGCCGTTGACATTGCTGCGGGCATACCGCGTGTTGATCTGCGGGAGTCGATCAAATGGTGGCGTGATCGGCGCAGTCGGGTCCTGCAAAGTCTGCCACTTGACGGCACGCACGGCGCTTGTGAAATAGCCATTGGACCAGCTTAACGCAGCATCGCTGGACAGCAGTCGCTGGGTCAGCGCAGCCGAGGCACGCGGGAAATCGCTCCAGTAATTGTCATCACTGACCCGGTTCAAATTCAGACTGAGAGCCGCAGCGCCATCGGTCAAACCCGTGAGCAGCGGGCTCTTCACAGTCGCCTGCTGGGCAAAGCTCAACCCCCATCGATT
This sequence comes from uncultured beta proteobacterium, assembly GCA_903896425.1. Taxonomy (GTDB): domain Bacteria; phylum Pseudomonadota; class Gammaproteobacteria; order Burkholderiales; family Burkholderiaceae_C; genus Rhodoferax. The sequence goes on from CAITXW010000124.1 coordinate 3,838, forward strand.
GCTGTCGCGCAGCAGATCCGACGGCATGAAATCAAATTGAACACGGCCGGTGTAATCCGCCTCAAGGTAGCGAAACTCGCTGCCCAGATTGACGCCGCGCTTGCTCATCAGGTCTGGGGTGAACGTGGCGTCGCGGTTGGGCGCAATGTTCCAGTAGTAGGGGACCGCAACCTCAATGCCGTCAACATTGTCCAGCCCCAGGGTCGGGGGCATAAGGCCAGACTTGCGTTTGTCGCTGAGCGGAAAACTGAGATACGGAATGGGCAATACCGGCAAACCCTTGAAGCTCAGCAAGGCGCCTTCAGCCGTGCCCACATCCTGCGCGTTGTCCATGCTGACGGTACTGGCGCGCAGTATCCAGTCGGGCAGCCAGTCCACGCCCGGCAGGCGACGACAGCTGGTCAGGCTGGCATTGTGAATGACGGCCCTGTTTTCATCGATGAAGTCGACACGGTCAGCCTGGCCGTGGGTGTCATTCTTCAAAAAATAGTAGCTTGGCTGATTGAAGAATCCCTCAAAGGTATCGAGCTTGAGCTCCAATGACGGACCTTCATACACATTGCCAAGCCGGTTGATGCGAACCTGACCGACAGCCTTGGCCAGGTCTTTGGCCTGTTCATACTCGAGTCGATCAGCCCGAATCACCATATCACCCCGACGCAGCACGGCACCGCCCTGCACCACGGCTTGTTGATCGGTTTGCCCTAAAAGGTGATCGCCAGCAACAAAGGCCGGCAGTGCTTTGCTCGCGGAAGCAGCAACCGGATCCTGCAGCGAAGCGCTGTCGCGCAACACCAGCGGTTGCGAGTCCACGGTACTCTGAGCCCACGCCGACAAACCCTGCAACGCGGCGCAGATCACCAAGGTGACCGGACTTCGCAAGAAACGGGACTCGGGCACCCGTTCTTTCAGGTCGTGCAGCAAAAGGCGCATGAGGTCAGTGGCAATGGCGATCGTGTGGGCAGTTTGCAAGCGCGCTAGGCGCTCAGGTTTGTAGAATGGATTATCCATGAGCCCAAGCCAACCACCCGAACCGAACCTTCCGCACAGCCCGATCTGGCAAGACCCACACCGTCAGGCTGATTTCAACGGCTGGATCGCTGCTCTGACAACCAGTCACGAACTGCTGCCGGAGTCACTGTGCAGCGCCTCGGCCGACGCCAGCTTTCGGCGCTACTTCCGCATCGATTCCGCGCGGGGCACTCGCATCATCATGGATGCACCGCCCGAGAAGGAAGACTGCCACCCCTTTGCCAAGGTGTCACGCCTGATGCAAAAGGCCGGTCTGTATGCGCCCCAGGTTCTGGCCTGGGATGAGACCAAAGGCTTCATGCTGCTGACCGATCTGGGGCCGCAAACCATGATGCAGGCGATGCAACGCGACGATCCCTGGGCAAACCAAGCCGCTTACCTGCAAGCCGTTGATGCGCTGATCACATGGCAGTTGGCGTCCCGACCCGACGTGCTACCGGCATACGACGCAACACTGCTGCGTCGCGAGTTGGAATTGTTTCCAGACTGGTACCTTACACGCCATCGCGGAATAGCCGTCGAAGGCGAACTGCGGCGCACGCTCGATGAAGCCTTTGAGCGCATCATCCATGAAAACCTGCGCTGGCCCAGCGTCTATGTGCATCGCGATTTCATGCCCAGGAACTTAATGCTATCTCCTGCCGGTCTGGGTGTGCTCGATTTTCAGGATGCGGTGTACGGCCCCATCACCTACGACATTGCAAGCCTGATGCGCGATGCTTTCCTGAGCTGGGAGGAAGACTTCTGCCTTGACATCACGGTACGCTATTGGGAAAAAGCACGCAAGGCGGGTCTGCCGGTGGGCAGCGACTTTGGCGAGTTTTACCGCGGCGTCGAATGGATGGGCCTGCAACGCCACCTCAAGGTCGCCGGCATCTTCGCGCGGTTGACGCTGCGCGACGGCAAGCCCCAGTACCTGGCTGACACGCCACGCTTCATCAGCTACATGCGCGCCACCTGCGAGCGCTACCGCGAACTCAAGCCTCTGCTGCGCCTGATCGAACGCGCCGAAGGAATTGTGCCGGTCAATGGCTACACTTTTGGCAGAAGCTAGCCCCATCCGCCATGCCCCGTTTTTACTGCCCAACACCATTACAAGCCGGCGACGTACTGGACCTGCCTTCCAGCGCCGCTCGCCATGTTCAGGTCCTGCGCCTGCAACCGGGCGACATGATCACGCTGTTCAACGGCGGTCCTGCCATGGCGGGACCGGGCGGCGAATTCGATGCCAGCATCGAACGCATGGGCCGCAGTGACGTTCAGGTGCGCGTCGGACTGCATCACGCCGTTGAGCGCGAAGCAACACGGGTCGTGCACCTGGCGGTCGGCATGCCAGCCAACGAGCGCATGGACTGGCTGGTAGAAAAAGCCACTGAATTGGGCGTGGCCAGCATCCAGCCCCTGATGACCGAGCGCAGCGTCCTGCGTCTGAACGACGAGCGCGCGCAAAAGAAAGTGGCGCATTGGCAGAGCGTGGCCATCGCCGCCTGCGAGCAATGCGGCGGCAACCGCGTGCCGCTGATTCACGAAGTCGCCACCTTTGCCAACTGGCGCAAGGCTTGGTCGAACGCGCCAAGCTCTTTGCCGCTGCTGCTATCCCTGCGTGCCGGCGCAGCAGGCCTGCGCGAAACCGTTTGCGACTCAGCCAGATTGGCCGGCGCCATCACCTTTCTGTCCGGTCCCGAAGGCGGCTTGAGTGGCACGGAGGAAGACGCTGCGCTGGCCTGCGGTTTTACGCCGGTCACACTGGGCCGGCGTGTGTTGCGGGCCGAAACCGCCGCGCTGGTGGCCCTGGCAGCGTTGCTGCAGTAGTTGGCTAAAGAGCCGCCGGCAACCAGATCGTGACCGTACTGCCGACACCAACGGCACTCTCAATACGCACATGGCCACCGAGCAGGGTAACGATTTCGTGCACGATGCTCATGCCCAGACCGGTGCCGGGAATCTTGCCGGAGGCATCGGCGCGGTAAAAACGGTCGAACACATGTGCCAGTTCCGACTCTGTCATGCCAATGCCCTGGTCGCTGATGCGAATGCCGACTTGTGGTTCTGCGCCATCATCGAACGATGCCTCACCGATTTGCGGCAGCACAATTTCCAGAGTCACAGCGCCGCCTTCGGGTGAATACTTGTAGGCGTTCGAGAGCACATTCAAGACCGCTTGCGTCAACTTCTGTCGGTCGGCCAGAACCCAGCGGGCCTGCGCCAGTTGCCGCACTGCTGGCGCGTCTCGACCGTCCTGGGTCTTGAAACCTTTGACAATTTCCTGCAACAGTTCGCCAATATCAACCCGGGTCATCGTAAAGTCCTTGCCCTGCGTTGCTTCGATCCGTGCCAAATCGAGCAACTCGTTGATAAGGGAAACCATGAGCTCAATCTGCTTGAAGATGATTTGCAGAAATTCGCGCCACTGCGCCTCATCGAAATCGTTCGACAGCAACAATTCGGCAAAGCCATAGATGCTCGTCATCGGTGTGCGCAGTTCATGCGCCGCCGTCGAAAAGAATTCACTTTTGAGACGGTCAACTTCGGTTTCGTGGGTGACGTCACGCAAGTACAGAATCTGCGTCACATTCTGCGCATTTTTTTCGCGCAGACTCACTTCCAGCACGCGCTTGCGTGCACCCATCAGTTCGATCTTGAGTTGCCGCTCAGGGTCCGATACCGGCTCTGCTGCGGCCGCACCTTCTTGCCGGGCGCGCAACGCCGACATTCCTGGAAAGCGCGCCGTCGCAGCGCAGGCCTGCGCCAGCAATTCCGAGAATTGAGATTCATCCAAACCGATCAGCGCGACATCCTGCAAACCGGTCATGCGCGTAAATGCCGGGCTGACATATTTGACGCGATGCGCGCCGTCAAATGAGACAAAACCGTCCGGGCTGAGCTCGAATATCGCTTTCAACTGGTCAGCGTACTCGCGCTCGCGCGCCTGCATCGCGCGGCGTTCATTAATGTCACTGTGCGAGCCCAGCATGCGCTGCGCCTGACCCTGCGCATCGAAGGAAGCGCGGCCGCGATCAAGAATCCAGATGTAATCACCATTCTTGCAACGCATCCGGTGTTCGCTCTGATAGAAGTCGCTCTCCCCACGCAGATGACGCTGCACCTGCGCCATCGTGTACGCCAGGTCATCCGGGTGCACGCGAGAGGTCCACTCATCCACCGAACTGCTGATCTCGTCGCCGCTGTAGCCCAGCATGGTTTTCCAGCGCTCGGAGAAATAGACCTGACCGGTTTGCGGACTCCAGTCCCAGATGCCATCGTTGGCGCCCGATACCGCCAGTTCCCAGCGCTGCTCGCTCGCCGCCAACGCCTGCTCCATCTGCTTGCGTCGGGTGATGTCAATGCGATTGCCAACAATGTAGCCACTGGGCGTGCAGTGTTCGACGATCAAGAGCCAGCGCCCGTCATCAAGCTGCTGTTCAAGCATTTCTCCATTGGCTTGTTGGTGCTTGGCGACGCGCTGGCGCACCCAGCCATCGACATCACC
>CAITXW010000125.1 GCA_903896425.1 uncultured beta proteobacterium
CGGTGTGACCGGCTTTTTCCGCCCGCAGCAGCCACTTGGCCTTTTGCAGAACGTCGTTGCTGGACCAGCCCAAAGGCTTGTCGAGCAACAGCACCCCATGCACGGGGCGCCTGGCAACCCGTGCACGCGGCGCATTCATGGGTCAATCCTCTTTGGCACGAGACGCTACCGCACGCGCTATCAGCGCGTTCATGTCAGCGGCGTTCTCGGTGGTGCGGTCAAAGACAAAATGCAGGGTCGGCACGGTGTGAATGTGCAGACGCTTGAATAACCCGGCGCGTAAAAAACCGGCCGCCTGATTCAAACCTTCGGTGCACTCCTTCGGGTCCCCCGTGAGCAAGCTGAAGAACACCTTGGCGTGCGCATAGTCGGGCGTGACTTCCACAGCCTGAATGGTCACCATGCCGACACGGGGATCCTTGAGCTCGCGCGCGATCAGTTCGGTCAGATCGCGCTGGATCTGATCGGCAACCTTGAAGGCGCGGTTCGGCGTAGCTGATTTCTTGCGCACGATTTATGACCTTGTCAACACGGGCTTGATCAAAGCGTTCTGGCCACTTCGCGAATCTCGAAGAACTCCAGCACATCACCCTCAGAGATGTCGTTGTAGTTCTTGATATTCAGACCGCACTCAAAGCCTTCCTTGACTTCCTTGGCATCGTCCTTGAAACGCTTGAGCGATTCGAGTTCGCCGGTGAAGACAACCACGTTGTCGCGCAGCAGACGCAGTCGCGCGGCACGCCTGACGACACCCGCAGTGACCATACAGCCAGCGATAGAGCCGATCTTGGACACTTTGAAGACCTGACGGATCTCGGCGGTGCCGATGACCTCTTCTTTCTTGTCCGGTGTCAACATGCCAGACATCGCGAGCTTGAGCTCGTCGACGGCGTCATAGATGATGTCGTAGTAACGGATGTCGACGCCGTTGTTTTCAGCGAGCTTGCGCGCGCCGGCGTCGGCCCGGGTGTTGAAGCCGATGATGACGGCCTTGGAGGCAATCGCCAGATTCACATCCGACTCGCTGATGGCGCCGACTGCGGCGTACACCAATTGCACCTTGACCTCGTCGGTCGAGAGCTTGAGCAGCGATTGCGCCAGGGCTTCCTGCGAACCCTGCACATCGGCCTTGACGATGATGGGCACCATCTTGACTTCGCCCGCTGCCATGTCGGTAAACATGTTCTCGAGTTTGGCGGCCTGCTGGCGCGCCAGCTTGGTATGGCGGAATTTGCCCGCTCGATAGGTTGCAATTTCACGGGCGCGGCGCTCGTCGGCCATCACCATGAACTCGTCACCGGCTTGCGGCACTTCGGTCAAGCCCTGGATCTCAACCGGGATCGACGGTCCAGCCGTCTTGATGGTCTTGCCGTTCTCGTCGAGCATGGCGCGCACGCGGCCATAGGTAGAACCGGCCAGAACAATGTCGCCGGTTTTGAGCGTGCCGGACTGAACCAGGACCGTGGCCACGGGACCGCGTCCCTTGTCCAGTTGGGCCTCGATCACCAGACCCTTGGCCATGGCGTCCACCGGGGCACGCAATTCCAGCACCTCGGCCTGCAGCAGAACCTGTTCCAGCAGCGCATCGATGCCCTGACCGGTTTTGGCCGATACCGCAACAAACGGCGAATCGCCACCAAACTCTTCCGGCACGACTTCTTCGACCACCAGTTCGTTTTTGACGCGTTCTGGATTCGCATCGGGCTTGTCAATCTTGTTGATCGCGACCACGATCGGAACACCCGCAGCACGGGCGTGCTTGATGGCTTCCTTGGTTTGCGGCATCACGCCGTCGTCGGCGGCAACCACCAGAATCACAATGTCAGTCGCCTTGGCGCCGCGGGCACGCATGGCGGTAAAGGCTTCGTGACCCGGGGTATCGAGGAAAGAGACCATGCCACGCGGTGTCTCGACGTGATAGGCGCCGATGTGCTGCGTGATACCGCCTGCTTCGCCGGATGCCACTTTGGCGCGACGAATGTAATCGAGCAAAGATGTCTTGCCGTGGTCAACGTGACCCATGACGGTCACCACCGGTGCCCGCGGCAGGGACTCGGATTGCTGCTTGGACACCTCGTCGTCAGTGAAGGCTTCAGGATCATCCAGCGCAGCAACAATCGCGGTATGGCCCATTTCCTCCACCACAATCATGGCGGTATCCTGGTCCAGCGGCTGGTTGATCGTCACCATCTGGCCGAGCTTCATCAAATGCTTGATGACTTCAGACGCCTTGACCGCCATCTTGTGGGCCAACTCGGCCACGGTGATGGTTTCGGGCACATGGACTTCAATCACGCGTGCTTCCACGGGTGCGGATTGGGCGTGGTTGTCATCGCGGTGATCGCGGTCATTGCTGCCGCGCTTGCCACGTGGACCGGCACGCCAATTGTTGCCACGGCCGCCCGGTGCGCCGGTGGCGCCACGGGTCGGGATCGCTTTCTTCTTGGCTGGATCGCCGGCCCAACTGCTGGAGAGCTTGGCGGATTTGACTTCCTTGCCAGCGCCTGGTGCGGCTGTCGCACCTGGTGCGCCTGCGGCATCGGGTCGAACCGGTTTCGCGGGTGTCGTGCCAGCAGCGGGTTTGTGCAAAGTGCCTTTGAGTCCGACGGCCGGATCCGGTTTTTTAACCGGGGGTGGGGGTGGCGGCTTCTTTGCCGGTGCCGACATCATCAAACGGATCGCTGCCGCCTCAGCTTCCGCCAAGCGCCTGCGATCCCCAAGATCAACTGCACGCGCCGCATCTTCCGCCGCGCGCTTCTTGGAATCCGCCGCCGCCTGATCACGCTCCTGCGACTGCTCCTTGGCCAGCAGATCGGCCTTTTCCGCTGCAGCGGTCACCTTTGCCGCCGCAATTTCAGCCGCATCGGGCGTCTGCTGTTCGGGTACGCTCGGGCTTTGCTTTTCCAGAGCCGCCTGCGCCGCAGCTTGTTGTGCAGCCTTGCTTGCCGCCAGCTCAGCCGCCTCGCGCGAACTCTGTTCCTGCTCCTCTCGCTGGCGTCTGCGCTCGGCGAGTTCTTCCTCCTGCCGGCGAATCAATTCAGCTTGGCGACGCGCCTCTTCTTCACGGCGCGCCAATTCGGCATTGCTGATCAAAGGCGCCGCCTCGACCACTTCGTGTTCTGGCTCCGACGTCTCTGCCGATACCTCAACCCCGTCCTCACGCCGTACAAACGTTCGCTTCTTGCGCACTTCAACCTGGATCGTGCGCGCCTTGCCCGTGGAATCGGCCTGCTTGATTTCGCTGGTCGATTTTTTGACCAGCGTAATTTTCTTGCGCTCCGGGCTGGCCGTGCCATGGCTGGCCTGCAGAAAGCCGAGCAGCCGCTGCTTGTCGGCCTCGGTTAGCTTGTCAGAAGCAGCTGACTTGGCTACCCCTGCCGACTTCAACTGCTCAAGCAGCGTTTCGGTTGATTTTTTGAGTTCGGTTGCAAACTCTGCGACGGTCGTACTGGACATTTGGTGTGTAACCTTTAGTTCGGCCTGGCATGCCCTGCGGGCTATTGCTGGCCATCACTGAAATTTCGTATTCATGTATTCATGACAGCGGCTTTATTCTTGAGAGGCGGCTTCGTTGGCGAACCAATGCGCACGCGCTTTCATGATCAAGGTCTTGGCTTCGTCTTCCGACTGGCCGGTGATTTCGGTAAGTTCGTCCACCGCCAGATCGGCTAAATCATCGCGGGTGTGGATACCACTGTCCGCAAGTTTCCCGATCAGCTCCGGCGTCAGCCCTTCAAGGTCACGCAATTCCAGCGAAACCTCCTGCACGTTCTCCTCGTGCGCGATCTCCATGGTCAGCAGCGCGTCTTTGGCACGCGTGCGCAACTCGTTGACCGTGTCTTCATCGAAGCTCTCGATCTCGAGCATCTCTTCCAGCGGCACGTAGGCCACCTGCTCCAGGCTGGTGAACCCTTCAGCAATCAGCAAATCGGCAATTTCCTCGTCGACATCGAGCTTTTCCATGAACAGTTTGCGACCCATATCTGTTTCGCTGGCCTGCTTCTGCGCCGATTCAGCGGCATCCAGAATATTGATTTTCCAGCCGGTGAGTTCCGACGCGAGGCGCACATTCTGGCCTCCGCGACCAATGGCGATAGCGAGATTTTCCTCATCCACAACAACGTCCATGGCGTGGCGTTCTTCGTCCACCACAATCGACGAAACATTGGCCGGAGCCAGGGCGCCGATCACGAACTGGGCTGGATCTTCACTCCAGAGCACGATATCAACGCGCTCGCCGGCCAACTCATTGGTCACGCCATTGACGCGGGTGCCTCGGACACCGACACAAGTGCCGATCGGATCAACCCGCTTGTCATGCGAGAGCACAGCGATCTTCGCGCGTGAACCGACATCGCGGGCGCAGGACTTGATCTCCAGCAGACCCTGCTCAATCTCAGGCACTTCCTGGCGGAACAACTCGATCATGAATTCCGGTGCCGAGCGCGACAGGATGATCGGGGCGCCGCGCAGGGTCAAATCGACTTCCATGATCATGGCGCGAACGCGGTCGCCGACGCGTAGATTTTCTTTCGGGATCATCTCGCTGCGTCGCAACCGACCTTCGACGCGGCCACTTTCGACAATGATGTCGCCCTTGTCCATGCGCTTGACCGTGCCGACAAAAATCTTGTCGCCGCGCGACATGAAATCGTTGAGCAGCATCTCACGCTCGGCATCACGAATCTTTTGCAGAATCACCTGTTTGGCCGCCATGGCGCCAATACGGCCGATCGGCACGGATTCCACTGTTTCTTCGATGTACTCGTCGGCCTCGATGTCAGCAATCTGCTCTTTGGCTTCAAACAACAGAATTTCCTGGTCCGGCAGTTGCAGGCCGGCCTCATCGGGCACCACATGCCAACGCCGGAACGTTTCATAAGAGCCGCTGTCGCGGTCAACCGAGACGCGAATGTCCACGTCACCGGGGTAAAGCTTTTTCGTTGCCTGTGCCAGCGCCGCTTCGACCGCGCCAAAAACCACGTCACGCTCAACGTTCTTCTCGCGTGAGATGGCTTCTACCAGCATTAACATTTCGCGATTCATGCCACGACTCTCCTATTTCAAATCAATCCAAATCGGAATCGGCAGCGCCCTTGGCGCCCCGACCCTTGAAACTGACGATCGGCGCAAGACGCGCTTCTCGCAACTCGTCCAGCGTAAAACCCAGCGCCTGCAGCGGCGCCGGCAATCTCTTTTTGCTGACTCTTTGTCCTGGCTTGACCGCTGGCGCGTCGCTCCAGACGATTTGCCAGCCGCTCGGCCCATCGGTGCCGACGACACGCTCGAGCACGCCCCGAAACTTCTTGCGACTGGCGCTAACCGGCGTCCCTGCCACCACTGCGCCGCCCAAGGGCGTCTTGAGCGTGACGTCAACCTGCTGCCCGACAAAGCGCTCAAAATCGCTCTCGCTGTGCAAGGGCCGGTCAATACCGGGCGATGACACCTCAAGCCGCTTGAACTCGATCGCATCGACTTCCAAAGCAAACAGCAGCTGGCGCGTGACTTTTTCGCAATCTTCCACCGTGACAAATTGCTCACTCACAAGACCCGCCTCAGCACCTGCCGTCGGCGGCGTCCACGGCAGGTCTATCGTGACGCGCAGCAAACCGGCGGCAGATCGTTGGATCTCCACCAGTTCGTAGCCAAGACCGGCCACCGTTTGCTCAACAATTTCTTTAAGTGCCACTTCAGTTCAAATGCGATGCAAAAACAATCGACCAAAAAAAACGGGCGGTAGTTACCCGCCCGTTTGGTCGTGAGCTTGGATTGTATCCCAAGACCAGGCTAGTGCCATGATTTTCAAGGATTTATTGCGCTATTGCAACGGCAACGCGGGCGCTGTAGCTGATGGCGCGTGCCGCAGTGTGGGAACTACTTCACGGCGCTTGCCGGCAAGGTCCCGGCCTTGACCAGGACCATGGCCCCGGGTTTGAGGTATTTTTTGATGGCGGCATTGACCTGCTCATCAGTCAACGCCATGATTTTGACCGGAAAATCATCCAGCCAATTAAGGTCATAACCTCGGTTCACGGCATTTAACAGGGCACCCGCCATGCCGTCGCTGGTCGCCAGATCAACCTTGAACGATCCGATCAGACTGCTCTTGCGCGCCGCAATCTCATCGGCGGTGGTGCCGCTTTCATACCAAAGTGTGAGTTGGCGCTGGATCGATGCCATGCCCTTGTCCAGCAGGGCTGGAGCGAAACTGGCGTTGATCTTCCAGTCGCCTGCATTGACCATGTCATTGCCCAGGCGTGCGCCAACGTCATAGGTCAGGCCCTCCTTGTCACGCACATTGGCCATCAAGCGTCCGGTAAACCCGCTACCGAAAATAGCCGTTGCGAGACGAAATGCCTGGTAGTCCGGATCGTTGTAGCGCAGGCCGCTGCTTTGGCCCAGCAGCACCGAAACGCTGGTCTTGTCAGCAATCATCACCTCCTGCACCAGCGGCGTGGCCGGGAATGCCGGCGCTTCAGCGCGCAGCAACTGGCCGCCGCCCTGCCAACCGGAAAACGACTTGCCAAGTTCCGCTTCCAATGTAGGCAGATCCAGGTCGCCGACCATGACCAGCGTCATCTGCGCCGGACCATAAACCGACCTGTGAAAGGCAATCACATCCTCCAGCTTGGCTGTCTCAATCGCAGCCATTAGTGCCTGTGGATCGGGATTGCGGTTCGGATGGCCAGACGGGTAAACCGCGCGCGAGAACGCATCAGCAGCGCGGAAGTCCGTGTTTTCAAGTCGGCGTTTTAAGCTGCCGGCGTACTGCTTCTTGGCCTTGGCAAACTCCTCAGCTGTGAATGCCGGCAGCCGCAACTGTTCCGCGATCAGACTGACCACCAGCGGCGCGTCCTTCTTCAAGGATTTAGCGCTGATGTCGAGCAAATCCGTCCCGACAGAAAAGGAAATGCTGGCGCCAACCGCTTCGAGTTTCTCGGCAATGGCGAACTTGTCCTGCTTCAGCGTCCCTTGATCCAGCATCATCCCGGTCAGTGTCGGAATCGCCGCGTTACCGCTACCGGCCAGCGCCTTGCCGGCCGGGAGACTGGCGCGCATCGTCACCACGTCTTTCACCCCACTCGGCAACGCGATCAGATCAATGCCGGCCACCTTAAGGCGCCTGACCTGGGGCGCAATCTTGCTGCTCGCCTCGCCCGTTGCGCCAGCACCGCCCGGCGCTGTTGCAGACTGTGCCAGCGGCTCGATGTCCGGGCTACGGTAGTAATTGGGACCATTGGCGCGCGAGCCTTTGCCGGCAGCGCTGGGCGCAGCGCCGGCGCCGCCGGACGCAGTCGGCACAAACCAGCCGGTGGTGCTCTGGTCTTCATTCAAGTAGGCATTGGCCACGCGTTTGATATCGGCGACCGTGACCTTGGCCATGGCCTCGTCCTGCGTGTAAAACAGGCTCCAGTCGCCCACGGCAATGCACTCGTTGAGGTTGCCCGCCACAGCGAAAGAACCATCCCGTTTGAACGCGGCATCGGCCAGCGTTTTGGCGATCGCCGCCCTGAGTTCGCCTTCGGATACGCCGTCCTTTTTAAGGCGTTCAATTTCCTGCACTACGATTCTCTCCACCTCCTCGTGCGTGGCGCCCGGCGCCAGCGGCGCAAAAATGAGGTGCAATGTGGGGTCGCTGTTAAAACCGGCATCGGCATCAACACCGGTTGAGAGATTCTTGTCAGTCAAGGCCCTATACAAGCGGCTGTTCTTGCCGTCCGCCAGGATGGCGCTCAGCAACGAGAGTGCTGCGTAGTCAGGGTGGGTTGCGGCCGTAATCTTGTGCGCAACAGCCACCACGCCGAGTTGTCCCGCACGCTTGACCAGTACCCGGCGCGCACCGTTTTGCGCCGGTTCCTCGGTGTAGACCACCGGAATGGGTTTGGGTGCGCGCGGATAGACACCAAAGGATTTCTTGACCAGGGCCAGTGCCTGCGCTGGGTCGTAATCACCAATGATCGTCACCGTGGCATTGTCTGGCCAGTAGTAGGTATCGTAGAACTCGCGCAGCCGCTCGATCGACACTTTTTCAATATCGCTGCGGTGCCCGATCGTGTTGTGATGGTAGGGATGGGCTACAAAAGCGGACTGATAAATCTCCTTGTACAGCGCCTGCACGGGCGAATTCTCGCCGCGCTCAAACTCATTGCGCACCACGGTCATCTCCGAGTGCCGGTCATGCTCGCGCAGCAGCAGATTGCGCATACGGTCTGCTTCCATCTCAATGGCGCTGGCCAGGTGCTCACTGCCAAGGTTCTCGTAATAGTTTGTGCGATCCAGCCAGGTGGTGGCGTTGTAGCGCGCACCGGTGCGCTCAAGCAACTGGTCGACGTTGTTGCCCTTGCTGCGGTCGCGCTGCGTCGTACCCTTGAACATCATGTGTTCCAGAATATGGGTCGCGCCCGTGC
>CAITXW010000126.1 GCA_903896425.1 uncultured beta proteobacterium
TGACAATTCTCTGCGCCTGGTACCCATGCGTTGACATGGGGAAGAGGGAGACTCTGGGCGATGCTTGACGTACTGGTTATCGGCGGCGGTAACGCCGCGCTGTGCGCGGCCCTGATGGCACGCGAGGCCGGTTCCTCCGTGCTGTTGCTAGAAGCCGCGCCACGCGCCTGGCGCGGTGGCAATTCGCAGCACACCCGCAACCTGCGCTGCATGCACGATGCGCCGCAGGATGTGCTGATCGACGCCTACCCCGAGGAAGAATACTGGCAGGATTTGCTCAAGGTCACCGGCGGCATCACCAATGAGGAACTGGCACGCCTGACGATCTGCGCCTCCTCCACCTGCCGCGACTGGATGCGCAGCCACGGCGTGCACTTCCAGCCGCCGCTTTCGGGCGCGCTGCACGTGGCACGCACCAACGCCTTCTTCATGGGTGGCGGCAAGGCCCTGGTCAACGCCTATTACCGCAGCGCCGAAAAGCTCGGTGTGCAGGTCCGTTACGAAACCCCGGTGACATCGGTCGAAATGGACGGTGATCGTTTTGTCGCCGTGCACACGGCAGCGGGTGAGCGCATCGCGGCCCGAAGCTGCGTGCTGGCCGCCGGCGGTTTCGAGTCGAATCTGGATTGGCTGCGCCAGGCCTGGGGTCAGAACGAGCGTGGCGAATGGCCGGCCGACAACTTCCTGATCCGCGGCACGCGCTTTAATCTGGGCGTGCTGCTCAAGCAGATGATCGCGGCTGGCGCCGATCCCATCGGCGACCCGACCCAGGCGCACATGGTGGCGATCGACGCGCGGGCACCGCTTTACGACGGTGGTATCTGCACCCGCATCGACTGCGTTTCGCTCGGTGTCGTCGTCAATCGCGAAGGCCTGCGCTTCTACGACGAGGGCGAGGACTTCTGGCCCAAGCGCTACGCGATCTGGGGCCGCCTGGTGGCGCAGCAGCCCGCCCAGGTTGGCTATTCCATCATCGACCAGAAGGCTATCGGGCGCTTCATGCCGCCGGTCTTTCCCGGCACCCGCGCCGATACCCTTGATGAGCTCGCGCGCAAGCTCGGCCTGCCTGAAGCAGCGTTTGTCAAGACCGTGCAGGACTACAACGCCGCCTGCCAGAGCGGCACTTTCGACCACACCGCGCTCGACGACTGCGCCACCGCCGGCCTCTTGCCCGCCAAGACGCACTGGGCGCGTCCCATCGACCATGCGCCGTTCTATGGCTACGCGCTCAAGCCCGGCATCACCTTCACCTACCTTGGGCTCAAGGTTAATGCGCAGGCCGCTGTGCACTTTGGCGGGCAGCCAAGTCCGAATCTGTTTGTCGCTGGCGAGATGATGGCCGGCAATGTGCTGGGCAAGGGCTATACCGCCGGCGTCGGCATGTCCATCGGCACCGCCTTCGGGCGCATCGCCGGCACGCAGGCGGCCGCTGCTGCGCGAAAGCTTGAACATGCAGCAGCTTGAAGCCTTGGCCCGCCAGGCTGTTGCACTGGCGAATGGGGCTGCGGTGTTGAGCAGTAACGAGGCCGAGGTCGGCCGCCAGATGCAGATCTGCAATGCCTGCCGCTACTGCGAGGGTTTCTGCGCCGTGTTCCCAGCCATGACGCGCCGGCTTGAATTCAGCAAGGCCGACGTGCATTACCTGGCCAACCTGTGCCACAACTGCGGTGCCTGCCTGCACGCCTGCCAGTACGCGCCGCCGCACGAGTTTGCCGTCAACGTGCCGCAAGCCATGGCGAAATTGCGGCTGGACACCTATACCGATTACGCCTGGCCGGCCGCATTCGGCCGCCTTTACCAGCGCAACGGTTTGACACTGAGTTTGGCTACCGCCTTTGCGCTGATTCTGTTCCTGCTGCTTGCGCTGCTGGCACGCGGCACGCTTTTTCCGGGGCCGCTACAAGGCAATTTCTACGCCGTCTTTGGCCACAATTTGCTCGGCCTGATGTTTGGCAGCGTATTCGGTCTGGCTGTGCTGGCGCTGGGCATCGGCGTTGCAAGATTCTGGCGCGGCGTAGCGCCGGCGAGCGCAGCGCAGGACGCGCCGACGTCGGGTCAGTGCCGCGCTGCCGGCACCGAGGCCGTCAGCGACGTGCTCAGCCTCAAATACCTGGGTGGCGGCCATGGCCAGGGCTGCAACAACGCCGACGATGCTTTTACGCTGTGGCGCCGGCGCTTTCACCACTTCACTTTCTATGGCTTTGGCCTGTGCCTGGTCGCCACCGGCGTGGCGACGCTTTACCACTACCTGCTGGGTCGGCACGCGCCCTATGCGCTGGACAGCCTGCCGGTGCTGCTGGGTACGGTCGGTGGCATCGGCCTGCTGATCGGCCCTGTTGGTCTGCTTTGGCTCAACCTGCAGCGCGACCCGGCGCATGGCGACCTGGCACAGCGGGCTATGGACCGGGGCTTTATTGCCTTGCTGCTGTTGGTGAGCCTGAGCGGTCTGGCATTGCTGCTCTGGCGCGACAGTGGCGCCATGGCGCTGCTGCTGGCCCTGCACCTTGGCGTAGTGATGGCCTTGTTTCTCACCATGCCCTACGGCAAGTTCGCGCATGGCATTTTCCGCAGCGCTGCTTTGCTCAAGTCGGCACTTGAAAAACGCGTACCGAACAAACTTGGGCTTGGCAGCGATTGAGTCGTGAAAGGACTGATCGCCGCTCTTTAGACCATGAACTAACAAGTTGAAGGTGATAGGGATTGGCTGCGACGTTCAATCCGACAA
>CAITXW010000127.1 GCA_903896425.1 uncultured beta proteobacterium
GGTTGGCCGCTTGTCTTGCGGCGAGGGCGGCTTGGACCCGAGACAAATCCGGGCAAATTCCGCAAAGCGGTGAATTTTAGCGGTTTATTCGTGCAAAACCGATGACCTGGGTCACAAGATCGTCCTGTTCAAGCAATCGCTCACGGACCACATGGACGCTTTGCTGCCACGGTACGGGGTCCAGCGCCGGCAGGGCAGCCTGCTGCAGACCGTTCCAGACTGCATGAAAAGCGCGCAGAGAGGCCGGCGCGTCCAGCAGGTCCAAAAACGCCTCCAGCTTGGGACCGTGGGCACCATCGCTCTGCGGGTAAATCTGCCAGATCAGCGGTTTGCCAGCCCACAGGGCGCGCACCAGCGAGTCTTCGCCGCGCACGAAGTTCAGGTCGCAGCTCCACAGCAGGTGGTCAAAATCGCGCTGCGCCAGCGCCGGCAGATAGCTGATTTGCAAATTGCCAAAGAGGTTCTGCGGGTTTCGGTCTGCGGCTTGGGCCAGCGTGCAGGCGCGCACGGCGGCTGCAGCCCGCCCGTCAGTGACCAGCAGCCGTGTTGGCTGCGGCGCGCCGGTCAGTTGCGCCAGCAGTTCCGGTAGCGCTGCTGGTTCGTAGCAGAACAGGGAAATCAGGCGCTCACCCTGAAACGCAAGGCCTTGTTGCCCCAGCCATGCGCGGCGGTTAAACACGGCCTGGCGTGCCGCCAGATCGGGCTCGCGCAGCAGGCCGCCGGTGGCTGGCGTGAAGCCGGGGTAGAAAAAGAATTTGCGCAAGCCAGTACCGGGGCCGCTCATGACCGGCGAAGGCAGGCCATGGCTGCGTGCTACGAAGGCTTCGGCGCTCAGGTATTCAAGGTTGAGCCACAGGCCCAGGCTTCCGACGGCGGCGCATTGGCGTGCGTAGGCGGTGAGGAATTCGGGCGGTATTTCGCAGCCGAAGGCCTCGACCAGAATGTCGCCAACTTCAAGCCCCTCAAGTTGGAGGGGCTGCGTCCAGCGCCTGACTTCGACGCCGCTTGGCGCTTGCGGTGCCATCCAGCGCAGCGCACCGGGCTCATCGACCCACAGGCGCACGCGCTGGCCGCGCGCAGCCAAGCCGCTGGCCAGGCGCCAGCAGACGCCCAGATCGCCGTGGTTGTCGATGACGCGGCAAAAGATGTCCCAGAGCTTTTCGGTATTCACGCCAGAGATTGTCCACAATACGCACCTATGCCTGATTTGCCCGCTTCCCCCACCGCCGAAACGCCCGCCGCAGCGCCGACGCATCCCGAGCAGTTGCTGCGCGAAGTGGCGGGTCTGCCGGCCTTGCCCGGTGTCTACCGTTACTTCGACGCCGACGGCATGGTGCTTTACGTTGGCAAGGCGATCAACCTGAAGAAGCGGGTTTCGAGCTATTTTCAGAAGAACCATGGCGGCACGCGCATTGGCCACATGGTGAGCAAGATCGTGCGCCTGGAAACCACGGTGGTGCGTTCCGAGGCCGAAGCGCTGCTGCTGGAAAACAACCTGATCAAGACGCTCAACCCGCGCTACAACATTCTGTTTCGCGACGACAAGAGCTATCCCTATCTGAAGATGACGGCTGCCAATGCGGCCAGCGGCCCAGGTGGGTCTTTCCCACGCGTCTCCTACTACCGTGGCGCGGTGGAGAAGAAGCACCATTACTTCGGCCCGTACCCGAGCGC
The DNA here is from genome assembly GCA_903896425.1 of uncultured beta proteobacterium. Lineage (GTDB taxonomy): Bacteria > Pseudomonadota > Gammaproteobacteria > Burkholderiales > Burkholderiaceae_C > Rhodoferax. Next base: position 1,675 of record CAITXW010000127.1, read on the forward strand.
CTGGGCGGTGAAGGAAGCCATTTTGCTGATGCAAAAAGTGTTTCGCCTGCGCACCTGCGAGGAACCGGTTTTCAACAACCGCACGCGGCCCTGTCTGCTGTACCAGATCAAGCGCTGCTCGGCGCCTTGTGTCGGTCATATTTCAGCAGCCGACTATGCGCACGATGTCGCCAACGCCGAGCGTTTTTTGCACGGTGACGCGCAGGAAGTGATGCAGGTGCTGGAGTCGCGCATGCTGGTGCACGCGCAGGCGCTGCAGTTCGAGCAGGCAGCCGAACTGCGCAACCAGTTGGCCGCGCTCTCCAACGTGCTGCACCAGCAGTCGGTCGACAACGTGTCGGACCGCGATGTCGACATCCTGGCGGTGAAGGTGCAGGGTGGGCGTGCCTGCGTCAACCTGGCCATGGTGCGCGGTGGTCGGCACTTGGGCGACCGGCCTTATTTTCCGCAGCATGTGGAGGACGCAGCCGCGGTTTACTGGGAGGAAGGCGAGGGCGCACAGCAGCCTGAGGTGGCACCCTCGGTTGAGGTCCAGGTGCTGCAGGCCTTTATCGCGCAGCACTATCTGAACGTGCCGGTGCCACCGTCGCTGGTGCTCAGCGAGGCGGTCAATCCAGCCTTGATCCAGACGCTGTCGCTGCAGTCGGGTGTCAAGGTCAGTGCCGTGCACCAACCGCGCGAGCAGCGCCGCGTCTGGTTGGAGATGGCGCAAAACAATGCCGGTCTGCAACTCGCGCGCCTGTTGTCCGAAGAGGGCTCGCAACAGGCCCGCACGCGCGCCCTGGCCGATGCGCTGGACCTGGCGCCGGACAATCTGGACGAACTGCGGATTGAGTGCTTTGACATCTCGCACACGGCGGGTGAGGCAACCCAGGGCTCCTGTGTCGTGTTCGCACAGCACAAGATGCAAAACGCGCAGTACCGGCGCTACGGCATCGACGGCATCACGCCCGGCGACGATTACGCCGCCATGCGCCAGGTGCTGCTGCGCCGCTACGGCAAACTCTCCGAGGCCTTGCAGGAGGCGCAGCGCAGCGGGCAAACACCGGCCGGCACGGGTCGCATGCCCGATCTGGTGCTGGTCGATGGCGGCAAGGGGCAGGTGGCAATGGCGCGCGAGGTGTTTGAGCAGTTGGGCCTGTCGTTGTCGCTGATCGTCGGTGTCGAGAAAGGCGAGGGTCGCAAAGTGGGGCTGGAAGAACTGGTCTTTGCCGATGGTCGCGAAAAGGTCTACCTGGGCAAGGACTCAGCCGCATTGATGCTGGTGGCCCAGATTCGCGACGAGGCGCACCGCTTCGCCATCACCGGCATGCGCGCCAAACGCGCTCGCGTTCGGGTCGACGGCGGCAAGCTCGAAGAAATACCCGGAGTGGGCCCCAAACGCCGCGCTGCGCTGCTGCAGCGCTTTGGCGGTGTGCGTGGTGTGGCGCTGGCCGGGGCGGACGATATTGCGAAGGTTGCGGGTATTTCCCGCGAACTGGCCGAAGAGATCTACCGCGCCCTGCACTAAGCCTGGATTCGGCGGTTGACTGCCTCCAACTGCCGAATCCAGGCTCAAAACGAGATCACACCAGGCACCAAGCCGTGCCACAATGGCGCTCATGTTTTTCAATACGCCAACCATCATGACGTGGGCCCGCATCGCGGCGATTCCGCTGATTGTTGGTGTGTATTTTGACAATCTGCCGCTGGAGCCCGCTACGCGCAACCTGATCGCAACCTGCATCTTTGTGTTGTCGGCGATCACCGACTGGCTCGACGGTTATCTGGCGCGCCGGCTCAATCAGGTTTCGTCTTTTGGCGCCTTCCTCGATCCGGTAGCCGACAAGATTTTGGTCTGCGCCAGCGTGCTGGTGCTGGTGCATCTGGGGCGCGCCGATGTCTTTGTTGCGCTCATCATCATCGGGCGCGAAATTGCCATTTCAGCGCTGCGCGAATGGATGGCACAGATCGGCGCGGCCAAGAGTGTGGCGGTGCACATGATCGGCAAGCTCAAGACCGTGGTACAGATGGTCGCGATTCCGTTTCTGCTCTTCGACGGCCGCTTGTTTGGCATCATCGATACCCGGCTCTGGGGCATCTGGCTGATCTGGCTGGCCGCCATCATGACGGTCTGGTCGATGGTCTATTACCTGCGCAAGGCACTGCCGGAAATCCGGGCGCGCGCCAAGTGAGCGCGCCGCGCGAAGCGGCCCTGATCCGGGCCATGCCCATCGTTTTTGTGCTGATCTGGAGCACCGGCTTCATCGTTGCCCGCTACGCCATGCCGCACGCGCCGCCGCTGACGTTCCTGGCCATGCGCTATTTTTTGTCCATCGCTTGTTTCTTGTTCTGGATCGTGCTGGCGCGTGTCAACTGGCCGGTTGGGCGCGCGCAATGGGCGCACCTGGCGCTGACCGGTGTTCTGATGCATGCCTTTTATCTCGGCGGGGTCTGGATGGCAGTGAAGGCCGGCATGGGCTCGGGTCTGTCGGCCCTGATTGTGGGCTTGCAGCCGGTGCTGACCGCGCTCTGGCTCTCGGCGACGGGTGGGCGCGTCACCCGACTCCAGTGGCTCGGATTGATTCTGGGTTTTATCGGACTGGCGTTGGTGGTCTCGCGCAAGTTCGGGCAGGGCGGCGAAGCCAATGCGTTCAACATGGCACTCGTCATTGGCGCGCTGCTGAGCATCACGCTTGGAACCTTGTACCAAAAGCGCTGGGTCAAGCCCTGTGATGTGCGCACCGCGAACGCGGTGCAGCTAGGCGCGGCTTTTATCGTCACGCTGCCTTTGGCCTTGATGGAGACTGAACTGATGCGCTGGAATGCTGAACTGGCAGCGGCGCTGGCCTGGTCGGTGCTGGCCATGACGCTGGGGGGCAGCTCTTTGCTGTACATGCTGATCCAGCGTGGCGCTGCGGCATCGGTCACAAGTTTGATGTACCTGGTGCCGCCGGTTACGGCCGGCATGGCCTGGCTGTTGTTCGGTGAGCCAATCAGCGCGCTGACCCTCGCCGGAACCGCGATTGTGGTGCTCGGTGTCGTCTTGGTGGTGCGTCAGCCGCCAATGCCGGCCCTGAACCGGGAATAATGAGGTTTGCATGATTTTGGAGAAGCACACATGAGCAAGAAAAGAATCGCCGTTATCGCCGGTGACGGCATTGGCAAGGAAGTGATGCCGCAAGGCATTGCCGTGATGGAGGCTGCGGCCAGCAAGTACGGCATTGATCTGCAGTTTGATCACTTTGATTTTTCCAGCTGGGACTATTTCGAGAAGCACGGCCAGATGCTGCCCGACAACTGGAAGGACCAGATTGGCGCGCACGATGCCATTTACTTCGGCGCCGTCGGCTGGCCCGAAAAGATTGCGGACCACATCTCGCTCTGGGGCTCGCTGCTGATGTTTCGGCGCGAGTTCGATCAGTATGTGAACCTGCGCCCGGCACGCCTGATGCCCGGCATCATTGCACCGGTGGTGCGGCGCGATGGCAGTCGGCGCGCACCCGGCGAGATCGATATGTTCATCGTGCGTGAGAACACCGAGGGTGAATATTCCAGCATCGGCGGGCGCATGTATCCGGGCACCGCGCGTGAAATCGTGATGCAGGAAACCGTGATGTCGCGGGTTGGTGTGGACCGCATTTTAAAATTTGCGTTTGAGTTGGCGCAGTCGCGCCCGAAGAAGCATTTAACCAGTGCCACCAAGTCCAACGGCATCGCCATCACCATGCCGTACTGGGACGAGCGCGTGGTCGAGATGGCGAAGAACTATCCTGAGGTCAAGGTCGACAAGTTCCACATCGACATCCTGACTGCACATTTTGTGCAGCGCCCCGATTTCTTCGACGTGGTGGTGGGCAGCAATCTGTTCGGCGACATCCTGAGCGACCTCGGTCCAGCCTGCACCGGCACCATCGGCATCGCGCCGAGCGCGAATCTCAACCCGGAGGGCAAGTTTCCTTCGCTGTTCGAGCCGGTCCATGGCTCGGCGCCCGATATTGCCGGCAAGGGTATTGCGAATCCGATCGGGCAGATTTGGTGCGGCGCCATGATGCTCGACTTCCTCGGTTACCGCCAGGCGCATGATGGCATTCTGGCTGCCATCGAGAAGGTGCTTTCACCCGAAAGTGGTGCGCCGCGCACGCCCGATCTGGGTGGCACGGGCAACACGGCTGATGTCGGCCGCGCCATTGCTGGCGCCCTTTGATAACAGCGATTGCGGGTGGATTTTTATTCTGTGCGTCTCTTGAAAACAGACTAGAATTTCTCTCCGCACCGTCACAACCAATTTTCTACAAGAGGGGTTCTTCGTGAACAAAACCGAACTGATCGAGCACATTGCCGTTCACACCGATATTTCAAAAGCGTCGGCGACCCGCGCATTGGAAGCTGTCATTGGTGCCATCAAGACAACGCTGAAAAAAGGCGGCTCGGTTTCCCTGGTTGGTTTCGGTACTTTTGCAGTGGGAAAACGGGCTGCCCGCGTCGGTCGCAATCCGCGCATCGGTACTGCGATTAAAATCAAGGCTGCCAAAGTTCCAAAGTTCCGTCCGGGCAAGGCCTTGAAGGATGCATTGAACTGACAGCCGGTCAAAAGTGGGGTGCTTAGCTCAGTTGGTAGAGCGGCGCCCTTACAAGGCGTAGGTCGGCGGTTCGAGCCCGTCAGCACCCACCACCACTTGCGGCAAAGGCGAACAA
>CAITXW010000128.1 GCA_903896425.1 uncultured beta proteobacterium
CTGCAGGCCATGATGGCCCTGGGTGGACTGGTGAGCTTTGGCCATGCGGCCTTCTTTGCACTCGGTGCCTATGGTGCCGCGCTGGCACACAGCCATTGGGGTGTTGCGCTGCCGGGGGCTTTGGTGGCGGCTGTGGTGCTGGCAACGGCACTGGCGGCCGTGTTCGGCGCGGTGGTGGTGCGCAGCGGCGGTGTTTACCTGGCCATGCTGTCGCTGGCACTGGCGCAGGTGGTGTGGGCCATCGCGAGCCAGTGGGTTGGCTTGAGCGGTGGCGACAACGGCATCATCGGGCTGAACCTGGTGCCGCAATCGCAGCGCAGCGTGTTTTATTTTGGCGTTGTCGCGCTGGCGCTGGCCAGCGTCTGGGCGCTGGCGCGTTTGAGCCGCTCCAGCCTGGGCATCGCACTGCAGGCCGTGCGCGATGCGCCGCTGCGCTGCGCTGCCAGCGGCCTGCCGGTGAACGCCGTCAAGTACCGCATCTTTGTGCAAAGCGCGGCACTGGCGGGTCTGGCGGGCGGACTTTTTGCCGCGCACAAAGGTGCTGTGTTTCCTTCCGTGGCGGCAGTCTCTACTTCACTCGATGCCTTGCTGGTGGTGTTGCTGGGCGGCATGCACCAGTTGTGGGGCGCAGCAGCCGGCGCAGCCGTGCTGGTTTGGGCCGGTGCCGAACTGGGGCGCAGCTTTGAATACTGGCGCGGTGCGCTGGGCCTATTCGTCATGCTCATCATGGTTGTTTCGCCTTCGGGTCTGCTCGGTCTGCTGCGACGGGAGCAACGGCCGTGACGCTGCTATTGCAGTCGGTGGTCAAGCACTTCGATGGCGTACGTGCGGTCCAGGGTGTCAGCTTTGAGGTCGGGGTGGGCGAATGCGTGGCCCTGATCGGACCCAACGGCGCTGGCAAGTCAACCCTGTTTAGCTGCGTTGCCGGGCAGCAGCACCTGAGCAGCGGTGAGGTGCGCTGGGCTGGCCAGCGCATGGATACCCTGAGCCCGGCACAGCGTCTGGCGTGTGGCGTGGCGCGAACCTTCCAGGTGGCACAGACCTTTGAGGCGCTGACGGTGCTGCAAAACGTGCAACTGCTGCTACAGGCGCCGCACGGCTTGTCGGCCTGGCGGCAACTCGATCGTGTTCGCATCGATGACGCACTGGCGCTGCTGGCGCAGGTCGGCCTGCAGGACCTGGCGCCGGCCGATGCCATGGCACTGCCCTATGGTGCCAAGAAGCGGCTGGAACTGGCGCTGGCGCTGGCTGGCGTGCAGCGCGCCCCAGGTGCGCGCCTGCTGCTGCTTGACGAGCCGGCCGCCGGTCTGGCCGGCCCTGAGCGCGCTGACCTGATGCGTCTGGTGCAGTCCTTGGCGCGCGACGCGAGCGGCGCCGGTACCGCCGTGCTCTACAGCGAACACAACATGGACGCCGTCTTTGGCGTGGCTGATCGCGTGCTGGTGCTGATTGATGGTCAGCTCGCGGCACAGGGATCGCCGCAGCAGATCGCACAGGACGAGATCGTGCGCGCGCGCTACCTGGGCCAGGGCGACTACAGCGGCGGGGGCGGGTGCTGATGCTCACGCTTGACAAGCTCAATGTCTGGTACGGCGCGGCGCAGGCGCTGTTTGACGTCTCGCTGCAGGTTGGCGCCGGTGAACTGCTGGTGCTGCAAGGCCTCAACGGTGCCGGCAAATCCACGTTGCTGCAAACCATCATCGGTCTCGGGCCGCGCAGCACGGGCGTCATTCGCTTTGACGGGCAAGCCATTACGCAATGGCCAGCGCAGCGGCGTGCCCAAGCCGGATTGGGTTATGTCGCCGAAGGCCGGCGCCTCTTCACGGGTCTGAGCGTGCAGGAGAATTTGCGCGTGGCGGCGCGTGGCGATGTTGCCGCCAGTGAGGCCTGGGTGCTTGATTTGTTTCCAGCGCTCAAAACCATGTTGCAGCGCTCGGCCGCACAGATGAGCGGCGGCGAGCAGCAGATGCTGGCAATTGCCCGCACCCTGATGACGCAACCGCGCCTGTTATTGCTCGATGAGCCCTGCGAAGGCATCGCCCCGGTGCTGGTGGAAAATATCGTCCAGGC
>CAITXW010000129.1 GCA_903896425.1 uncultured beta proteobacterium
ATGGCAGCGGCACTCGAAGGGGTCAAGCGCGTCATTGTGGGCGAGCAGAACCACGGCGCTCAGCTCTACCGCTCCCTTCGCGCCTGGTCTGACTTTCCGGCGCCGCCATCGAGCTACCACCGTAGCGGCCCGCTACCGCTGCGCCCGGCGGAACTCTTGACGGCCCTGTTGGAATGGAGTGAAAAATCATGAACACAGCGCTCAATCAGGACGCCGCAGAAGCGCAGCCCATGGTCGGCTTTACCGCAGCCCAATTCAAGTCGAGCTACAAGCCGATCTGGTGCCCGGGCTGTGGCGACTTCACGGTGCTCAGTTCGGTCACCAAGGCGCTGGCCACCATGGGCGTGCCACCGAAAGACTGCGCCGTGGTTTCGGGCATTGGCTGCTCTTCGCGCATCCCGGCCTACACCACCTGCTACGGTTTTCATGGTGTGCACGGGCGCTCACTGGCAGCGGCCACCGGCCTGAAGGTGGCGCGGCCCGATCTGCAGGTGCTGGTGGCCGGTGGTGATGGCGATGGCTATTCAATCGGCGGCAACCATTTTTTGCACGCCTGCCGGCGCAATGTGGACATGACCTATCTGGTGATGGACAACCATGTCTACGGCATGACCAAGGGCCAGCCTTCACCGACCACCGAGCCTGATTGGGATTCCAAGCTGTCGCCCGGTGGCACCGGCGTGCGCGTTTTCAATCCGATGGTGGTGGCGCTGGCTTCGGGCGCCAATTTTGTTGCGCGTGCTTTCGCCGGCGACCTGCACGGCACCGCCGACATCATTGCCCAGGCGATGAAGCATCCGGGCTTTTCCTTTGTCGAAATTCTGAGTCCCTGCGTCACCTTCCGGCCCGAGCAGCGCGACTGGCGCAAGCTGGTGCACGCACCCGAAGCACCGGCGACCGACGACGCGGCGCTGGCGGCGCGGCGCTTGATGAAGGACGACGGCTTGAACATTGGTGTGCTCTACGCGGGTGACCGCACACCGTATCCGGCGGCGCCGCGCCAGGCACGCTGCAGCGTGGCCGATCTCGAAGCGGAGTTCGAACTGTGAGCCCGGACGGCACCGCCGGCGGCGCGCAGCAGCCGCCAACCTTGGAAGCATTCATGGCGCAGGCGCTGCAGATGGAGCTCGACGCTGCGCAGCGTTACAACGAATTTGCCGACATGATGGAAGTCCACAACAACCCTGAGGTCGTTGAATGGTTTCGCAAGATGGCCACCATCGAAGGCAAACACGCGGCGCAGATCATGGCGCAAATGGGTTGGAGCGCGGTGCCGGCCAATGCGCCGCTGCTGGCGGGCTTCGAAGCGGTGGAGGGGGCTGCGGTGGACGAACTGCACTACCTGATGCAACCCTGGCATGTATTGCAACTGGCGCTGGCTGGCGAGGAGCGTGCCGAGCGCTTCTTTGCACAGATGGCGCGCGAGACAAAAGTTGAAGCGATCCGGATGGCGGCGACTACCTTACAGCAGGAAGAACGCGACCACGTGGAACTGGTGAAGGCGTGGATGCAAAAGGTGCCACAGCCCGACATTAACTGGGATCAGGACCCTGATCCGCCGCGCTATGACGACTGAGCAATCAGGGGTTTTTGCTGGTAAACCCCGTGAACAGCGGGACTCACTCTTGCTTATGATGGTGTCTGCATAGCATGTTGAAATTAACCTGGATCAGGACAAGGCTATTTTTCCTGCGAAGCGGTCTGGCTATGGACCGGCTTTTTAATTATTTTTAACCGGAGACAGACAATGACCTTCCACAAGACCCTGCCCCTGTTGGCCGCATTGATGCTGGCCACGCTGGCGCATGCCGACATCAATGTTGGCGTTACCGTGTCGGCAACCGGCCCCGCTGCTTCATTGGGTATTCCGGAAAAAAATACGATCGCCCTGATGCCCACCACGATCGCCGGGCAAAAGATCAATTACATTGTTTTGGACGATGCGTCTGACACCACGGCCGCCGTCACCAATGCGCGCAAGCTGATCAACGAGCACAAGGTTGACGTGATCCTGGGCTCTACCATCACGCCCGCATCGCTGGCCATGATTGACGTCGTCGCCGAAGCGCAGACACCGATGATTTCGATGGCAGCTTCGGCGCGCATTGTGGAACCGCAGGACGCCAAGAAGCGCTGGGTCTTCAAGACGCCGCAGAACGACATCATGATGTCACTGGCGATCGCCGCGCACATGGCGGATAACGGTGTCAAGACCGTTGGCTTCATCGGTTTTTCCGATGCTTACGGTGAAGGCTGGTACCAGGAATTCGCCAAGATCGCCGCGCTCAAGAACATTCAGATCATTGCCAATGAGCGCTACAACCGCACCGACACCTCGGTTACCGGTCAGGTGCTCAAGATCGTCGCCGCCAAGCCCGACGCCGTGCTGATCGCCGGTTCCGGTACACCGGCTGTGCTGCCGCAGCGCGCGCTCAAGGAACGCGGCTATACCGGCAAGTTCTACCAGACACACGGTGTGGCCAATAACGATTTCCTGCGTGTCGGCGGCAAGGACGTCGAAGGCACTTTCCTGCCCTCCGGTCCGGTGCTGGTGGCGGCGCAGTTGCCCGCCACCCATCCGCTCAAGAAGTCTTCGCAGGATTACGTTGCCAAGTATGAAAAAGCAAATGGCGCAGGCTCGGTTTCGACCTTCGGCGGCCATGCCTGGGACGCCGGCAAGCTGATGGAAGCTGCAGTGGGCCCGGCGCTGAAAAAGGCCAAGCCCGGCACGCTGGAATTCCGTATCGCGCTGCGTGACGCGCTCGAAGCGGTGAAGGAAGTCGCTGGCGC
>CAITXW010000130.1 GCA_903896425.1 uncultured beta proteobacterium
ACCAATGGTGTCCACGGTGCCGGCCACAAAGGTCGCACCCGTGTTCACCGTCACCGTGCCTTGGTCATACAGGGTGCCGCCGACGGTCGTGTCTATCGTGCCGGCAGCAACAGTTAGGCCACCCGTGAAGCTGCTGCCACCCGTCAGCGTCAAGGTGCCGACGCCACCTTTGACAAGAGAACCTGCGCCCACGACCCGACCGCTGTAAGTGCTGCTTCCCGATTGGTTGATGATGAGCGTGTTTTGCACGCCTCCGTTAGCACCGCCGAGGTCCACAACAGCGGCAGCACCGCCGGCAAAACCGGTTGTGGCAATCGTCCGCGTTGCCGCAGTTTCAACTGTGACGCTGAATGGACTGACCAGCCCACCGGGCGGGCCAGCCAAGTCACCCATCACCAGTAGGGTGCCGTTGTTGGTCACCGTAGAACCCGCTGTGAGATCAGCCTCCAAAGCGAGATTCCCGTCATTCGTCACAGCTTGGTTGGCTGTGATATTGGCAGCTGCCAGCATGACCCCGGCGCTGGTATTCGTGATATTTTGCGCACCCAAGGCCCCTGCGATCACCAGGGTGCCACTGTTCGTTACATCTGCGCTCACTGCCGCGGTGCCGAACAGGTTCAAGGTGCCGGTAGTGGTGTTGGTTATATTGTGTGCAGTCAACCCAGCAACAAAGTTGATCGTGCCACTATTGGTAATTTCTTGGGCAGTCACAAGGCCGGCTGCATTCAAGATAGCTTGGTCGCTCACGTTCAACGTATTAATCTTCTCCGCACCAAACGTATTGACTTTACCGCCAGTCACCGTCAGGTTGCCTCCCAGCGTTGAATCAAACAGCCGGCCCGTCACCCCAGCGTAAGCGGTATTCAATTCACCGTTTTGGACGGTCAGGTTACTCAGGCTGTTTTGCCCATTCATGTAGGTTGTTCCGGTGTACCCCGCGTCGTTCAGGATCAGACTACCGTTGCTGAATTTGCCAGACAGTGTCAGCCAGTCGTTTGCGGAATTGGCGTTGTCATACACCGCAATGCGGCCGGTCAAACCATTCAGGTTAACGTCGTTCAGCAGGGTCACAGCACCGTTAGCGGCACCGTATGCCGAGCCAATCACAAGTGTGCTGCCAACCGTTACAAAGCCATCGCTATTCCATTTAAGTGTCTGGCTGGCGCTGTTACCGATAGCGCCGAAGTTCAGGGTCAAGCCGCCGGCCTCGGCTGCGAAACCACCGCTGCCGTCCCAAGTGACTTGGTTGGAGCGGGTTCCCACTCGGCGGTTCATGGTTCCGCTGGTCAACAACACGCCCGCATTTGCCTCGGAAATACCCGAGCCAATCGTGCCCGCGCCGTTGAACAAGATTTGGCTGTCCTGGTTGATCCCGACGCCATCGGTGGCCTGCAATGTTGCGCCGCCGATCATGGTGCGGCCGGTGTAGGTATTCGCCCCCTCAAACTGCACCAGCCCCCCTCCGGTGATCTGGATATCGGCGCCATTGCCTGCAGCGAACGAAGCGCTACCGATACTGGCAGAACTGTTGTCTGCGATCGTGCCGCGCAAGGTGATGGTGTTGCCCGCGCCTGGTGACAACGTGACAGCGCTGCCCTTCATGATGAAGAGATCGGTACCGGCCGATTCGCCGGCCAGACCCTGGTTGCTACTCGAACCCGCCTGAACGGCATTGTTGTCAAACAGCGCATTGCCTGTAATGGACAGCACGCCCCCGTCGCGCACGAATATCGCGCCGCCATAGCCCGAGCCACCACCGCCGCCGGTGCCATCGCCAACAGAGCCTGTGCCAGCGCCAAAACCTGCCGTACCACCTGAGCCCGCGCTGCCAGGCAAGCCAACGCCGCCCGTTCCGCCAAAGCCACCGGCTCCGCCAGAACCACCACCCGCGCCAAAGCCGGCCGAGCCGCCGGAGCCACCGGAGCCACCGGCACCACCGTCAGTGACCGAGGTCGCGCCGTTACCGCCGTTACCGCCGTTACCACCGGCGCCACCACCGTAGAAGGTATCGCCATTACCGCCGTTGCCGCCAGCGCCACCGTCGCCACCATGCGCCACGAGGCCCTTGGCGAGGTCAACCTGCCACTTGATCAAGTCGGCCGTCGACGTCGCCACATTGATCCAGTCCACCACCATCGTCGCCGCTTTAAGCGATGCCAGTGTGAAGAGCGGGACCGGGAAAGTGCCGATATCTGCTGCGAACTCTGCCGTGTCCGTGATAGCGCCGATGGTGTTCTGGGTCACCGCCATCATGGCGTCGTAGTTGTACGGCACCGCACTGCTGCCGTTACCGCCAATACCACCTTTGCCACCTTGCGCGACGATGCCATCCCCAGCGTTGTGCGCATTGGTCCCGGCTGCGCCTTCGCCATCGTGCAGCAGTGCGTTGTACATGCTGCCATTCAGACCGTTGCTGGCGTTGGAGCCAATCGTACCTGCTGTGACTTTGATGCTATTCATCGAACCGCCCGTCGCCAAATTGGCTGCGTTCGCGTCGACGCGGTAGCTAACAACTTTGGTCGTCGTGTTAATGCCCGTAATCACTGCATTGGCTGGCACGCCGGCACCCGTCAGCAGGTTCCCAAGTTTCAGGCCCGAGACCGATGTAAGGGTGAGGGAACTGCCGATATTCGACACAACCGGGTTGCCCGACAGGAACATCGTCCCGGCCTTAATAGATGAAATGGTATCTGCGGTGACTGCGTTGCTCAAGGTGATGGTGCCGCCGCTGTTGGCAACAATGGTCGTTCCGTCTGGAATGCCAGTCCCACTGACTGCCATGCCAACGGCTAGATCCGGCCGCGCTGAGGGCAGCTGAATAGTCGCCGAACCATTGGTTGCAGCCGTCAGGTTGGCGGTAAACGATGTCGACGTTAGCGCAATGGCTTGCGACAGGGTTATCGCCCCATTGGCTGCGATTCCAGTGATGGTCGTTCCGTTTGGAATTCCCGTCCCGGTAACCTTCATGCCGACCTGCATGCCCGTCATGGACGTGGTCGGCATGATATGCGTCGTGTCCACCACCTTGAATCGTGAAGCGTCAAAGCTGTTAACACCAATCACGGTCATGTCAGTCACGGATGCGGTGGGCGCATTGCTTAGCGTGATCGAGTTAACGTGATTGTTTGAATCCAAGGTAAAGGACGTTACAACCGTACCAACCGGGATGTTCGCCCCCATCACCAACATGCCCTGCTGTATCTGACTTGCGCTGTAGGTGGTGCCACTGAGCGTGACTAAAGAGGTGGTCTGATCCGCAAGGGGGACCATGGTAAACACCGAACCGCTGGCTACCGCAACTCGTTGGACCAGCGTCACCGTGGTACCCGAGACGCTACCGATAGTGCCACTGGCGGCAGCAGAACCAAACGAAACATTGGCATCCTGGCCAATCAATGGGTTGGCCGCTGACAGTGTGGCCCCAGTGATGAAGTAATTGTTGCCCTCCTTTTGGACGATAGGCGTAGACATTGCCGCCGTCACCGTTCCCGCATCCACCTGCAGATTGACGATATTGACGTTGATGTTCTGCAACGCAACAGTCCGTGCGCTACCGCCCTCGCCACCCTTGGCACCGTTGCTGGTGAACTGCACGTTGTTCAGGTTCAGCGTTGCATCTTGATCCACAAAGAAAACACCGCCCAAACCCGCACCACCACCGCTACCGGCGCCGCCTTCCGTGTAGAAGTTTGTGTAAATCGTATTGGAAGCGCTAAAAGTGGTACCAGAGAGAAGAGTGCCCGCTTGACCATTGCCATCAAGCACCGTTTGAGCCATCGCCCGCCCGCTCCCAAGCGCGGCCAACACACCCAATGCCACCACACTCATCCGAAATTTAAATTGACTTTGCATTACATGACTCCTAAAGAAATGAACCCACGTGCGGGACTGAACTGAACCGCTGATAACAACCTACAAAACGACTTCCTTCTTGATCGACACACAGCCGCTACCGGCTGGCATCAAAAAGACTTTGGTGGCCGGCCCACCGTCAAGCAGGGTGATGTTCGTTTTCATTTGACCGGCCCGTTTCAGGCCGGTAAATTGTTGGGTGGCCACGGCCTCGCACTTTTGCGGCCAATACACCACGGCGTCATAAGCGGCACCACAGCCGTTGGCCTGGTTGGGCGCAAAGGTGGCCGACACATAGGCGCTGCCGCCTTCCATGGGCACTTCCATGGCCAGCGGGATCAGGCGCTGGTCAGGCTGGCTGGACGGCATCACCAAAACAGCACCGGCTTGCGGCCCAAAGCCCAAAAAGTTGCTCACCTGGTTGATGCGGGCGGCACATGTGAGTGCGCCTTGTTGCACTGCCGCTTGGGTAATGGCATTGACACCGTTGCTGCCAGCATCGGCAACCACCTGCTCACCGGTGGGGGCCGCCTGCACCACCCCGGCAGACGACAACACCGCCACCAATAACGTGCGGGCCGTGGACTTGCCCCGCCCCGTGATGATTTCTGAAACTGCAGCCCATGCGTTGGGGACCTGACTCCAGATCAGCCGGAAGGTGCGCAATGGATTGCTCATAAGCTCTGCCTAAATTGACAACAATGGGCAGAGAATACGAACTAGTGCGAAAGATTTCTTTCTGAACCTTGCTGTGGTTTCCAGAGGTTTTTGGCGATCCCCTGAAGAAATTCAGACCAGCTGCAGTTGCCCCGACATCTGGTAACCCCAACTGCGAATGGACTTGATGGCAAGCTCGGCGCAGCCGGCTTGCAGCAGTTTCTTGCGTAGGCGCGCGATCAGGATTTCAACGGCGGCCTTGGGATCTTCAGCGCTGTCTTTTTCCAGGATTTCAATCAGCTGCCAGGTCTCTAGCCGCCACTCGGCCGCGCGGCCGAAGGCGGCCAGCAACGCCGATTCCTGACTGCTTAGCTGCACCTCGGTCTCATTGGGGCAGTGCAGGATGTGGCGGCGCAGGTTCAGCGTCAGTCTGGCCACGGTCACAGTCTCAGGTTTCAGGCGATGCGACAAGTTTTGGATCGCTGCGGTGAGTTCGTCCAGAGCCACCGGTTTGGTCATGTAAATATCGGCGCCGCAAGCATAGCCGCGTCGTTTGTCGGTGGAGAGTCCGCGCGCGGTGACCATGATGATGCCGATGTCGGGCTGGATAGAGCGTAAGCGCTGGGTCAAAGCCAACCCATCCTCGCCCGGCAGATTCAAATCCACCACCATTAGGTCAACACGGCGCCAGGATGCCTCTTCGGGCAGCGCTTCGGCGCAGTCCAGTCCCAGCACCTGATGCCCTTCAGCGCGCAGCGCGTCGACGGTGGCCTCGCGCAGTTCGTCGTTGTCCTCGACGACGATGATGTTCAGGCTGGTATCCACAGACTGAATTCGACTTGGTCACCCTCGACCCGATACGACAGCTGCGCGCCCAGCAACTGCGCGATGCTGGAGGTCAGGTACAAGCCCAAGCCGGAGCCGCTTTTGCTGCGCGCCCCGGGGCTGCGGTAGTATTTTGAAAAAATTTGCGCGGCATCGGGTGCCCCGGCCGGACCAATCTGGTTGGCAATGGCCATGACAAAGCCATTGACGGCCGCGACCGTCTGCGGCCGAACCCGGACTGTGACACTGGAAGCTGCAGGTGAGTATTTCAAGGCGTTGTCGACAAGATTGGCTACGCAAATGGCAAGTAGCTGCAAGTCTGACTGAAGCGGCGACGGGTTTCTTTCCAAAACTTTCACGCGCTCGGGATCATCGCAATCGGCAATGCACTCGTCCACCAGTATCGTCAGGTCGCACGGCTCGGCCCGCGTCAGCAGCCGCTGGTGCTCGATCTGGTCGGTCATGCGGCAGCGATCGATGATCGCGTTGATGTTCAGGAGCGCGCGCTCGATGCGGTCGCGCTGCGTTCCGCTCATCCTCGACGCACCAAGGCTGATGCGGGCGACACCCAGTGGCGTCTTCAGCTCATGGGTGAGCATCGAGAGGAAACGCTCCTGTTCTGCACGCTGAGCCCTTTCGTTTTCGGCAATCTTTTCCGTCAGCCGCAAATTGAGCACGTCCTGCTGGTGGTTTTTTTCCATGTTGCGAGCGCGCAGGCTGAGCAGCACCGTCATGAGCAGGCTGGTGAAAAAGCCAGCGAACATCGGAGAGTTCAGGGTCCACTCGGTGCCGTTAATGCTGCCCACGCTGGGCAAGGCGGATGTATAGACAGTGGACAGAATCGCCACGGTGAAGGAAATCAGCACCCAGCGCGGCAGCAGCGGCGGAACTGGTGCCAGTTTGTCCTGCCATGCTCGCGCACTGACAGCAACAAGCAGGAAGCCGAATGCAGAGACGCTTCCGATGATCATGTTGATATACAGGACAAGGCGTATCTGCTCCTGCCAGAACAGGATGGCCATGGGTAGATAGATCAGCAACAGGGCTGCAAATAGCCGCCACAGCCAACGCACGGGCTTGAATTCGCGCAGCAGCAGGATCATGAATACGGTACCCGACAACATGTAGGCCAGCACCAGGGCCGAGGTGATATGGTCCATCGCTGGAGCCGACAGCCATTCGCCGAAGGCCATGGGCAGGAAGCCACAGATTGCCACGGCATGGGCTAGCACGAACGCCTGCTTGACGAGGAAGACCGCAATCAGCGGTTCCTTGATTGCCAGCCATTGCAGCAAGGCCCAGATCAGGAACGCCGTCAGCAGCCCCAAGTAGATGCTGGAGTACAGTTCCTGTCGATGGTCGGCAGAGCTGGCCTGCGTAACGGTGAGCGCTTCTGCATAGACCAGCATCGTGCTGGTGCTTTGCAGCCGCAGATAGACTTCTCTGGGGTACTCGCTGCCTTGGATCGTGAAGCCGTGATTGATTGACTGATAATCGTTTTGCTGTCGCGGATGTCTGTCACCGCTGAACAGGGGCGTGGTGTTGCCACCGGTTTGGATCATGGGATCGAACAGTTCGATATGGTCAATGTAGGCCGGCCGGATGCGCAAGATCAGTTTGGCTTCGGTCGTAGGCGCGATGCTCAGCCTGATCCAATAGGTCGACGCGGTATATCCCCGGGTTAGCACACCGTCAAAGGACACAAACGCTTGTGCCTGCGCCTCAACCTGAGGAAAAGTCAGCGTTCCGGATTTATCTTCAAGCCACCCGCGATAGCTGATATACCCTGCGGCATCAGCTGCAAAAGGCCAGGCACAGGCGGCGCCCAGCAGCAAAACAACAAGATACTGCCGAATTGATTGAAACCATTTCATGGCTGCGGGTTCAGCAGGTCTTGATGGCAAGGCCTTGGGCGGCAGGGCGGGTTCGCGATCGCGCTCAAACTGCTGCAAGAGCGAACCGATGTGATTGTTTTTCATTGGTGGCACGGGGTACACGGCAAATCCGTGGGTCGACTTTTCATGTTGTGTCTTCTGCAACTCGGCTTCGATCAATAGTCTTGAACTCGAAGGCATTGCAAAACCGCAGACCCGGCTGCGAAATGAAGTATTTCCCGGGGCAACCCAGCTGCCCCTGCAGTCAAACTGCTATCGGGCCTGTAGCTTTGCGTATGCAGATTCCTCTGCATTTGCCTATGTGACGCAGTCTGACAGGTATTCCCCGACAATGGTTTTTTAATACAGATCGCACTTTGTTCGTCAGATTCAGCGTGTGACCAGCAGACCAATGTGGTAAAGGTCGGTCGCCCATCAGGCGGGACAGGAGGCCCATTACGTTGCCCGTTCTGTCGCCGAATCTGCCTGATGTTCCCGGTATGGCGTAATCGGGGTCAGCTTGGGCGCCGCAAATTGCGCGGCAGCCGCGTTGAACTCCATGCTCTCCATTGAGCTTATTTTTAGAGAACTGCAGCCGGAGTGCTCAACGTCCGGTATCGGGCGGCCATTTCATGAAATTGGTTGTCGGCAAAGGGCACACAGTTCGTGTCCACCAGTGACAGCAGTCTGGCGACCTGATCTTTATGTTGGCTCCGTGGCTTGCCTGTCAGGAATGACAATCTCAGGAGGCGACCAATAGAAGCCATTTTGGATTGAAGCTCGGTAGCAGCCATACCTGCAAGGCGTGGTGCGACTCGACGGGTGCCCGCGCATTTTTGTGTACATAACCGGCGCCACGCTGGACGCGTTCAAGGTTGGTCAGCCAGTCTATGGCGAAGGTGCCATATTTTGTTTCAGTTTCGTCCCCTCGACGGCCCCGTCCGCTTCTGCCATACCTAGCACGATCAGGGATGGCGTCGACGTTTTGGTTTGTCAGTACAGCAGTTCCACGCCTTTCCAGGCGCCCGACTGAACCAGGTTCTTCACGGTTTCCTTCAGTTCGGTTCGAACCACGGCAGCGGCGGGGGACAGCCGTTCAGGAACAACCGAATAGAGAAAATTTTGTCGCTTCATGTTGGCATCAGAAATAGCTAGGCAGCGCCAACCTTTTCGCAGTTGACCGGCCTGCAACGCTGCGGCCATGGGCTTGATTGTGACGCCTATGCCCTCGTCCACACAGGCCAGCAGCAGCGACAGTGAGTCGATCTCGGCAACGACTGTGGCGGACAGATTGCGCTGCTCGAACTCTGCCACGATTCGACGCCTGAGGCCGTGCATGCTGGTTGGCAGGATCAAAGGCAATTGCGCCGCCTCGGCGATGCTGACTTTGACGCGGCGCTGGGCGATCAACTTGCTGTGGGTCGGCAACAGCACAAACAATTCCTCATCAACCAGGGGATCGGCGACAAGCTCAGGGATGGCGTCCCTGGCAAAAAGTATCACCAAATCAAGCTGCCCGGTCTGCATCATTTGTCGAAGATGGCCGCTCATGCCCTCCACCACATTGAGAACAATTCCCGGATACCGCTCGCGAATCCTTCGCACGAAAGGCACGCCCAAGGCGCAAATGGTGGTCGCCGCCAAACCAACTGACACCATGCCATGAACCGTTCCCGGCTCCTGACGGGCAACCGACAGCGCCTGCTCAAGTTGACGCAACATGAAGCGGGCATGGTGCAACAATGCGGCGCCGTTTTCCGTTGGCGTCACGCCCTTGGAAGAGCGTATGAGAAGGGGCTTCCCAACCTCTGCTTCGAGCTTGGACAACTGCTGGCTCAACGCTGGTTGGGCGATGTAGAGTTGGCGTGACGCCTTGGCTAGGCTACCGCTATCGACGATTTGAACAAAGTACTTGAGCTGCCTGAGGTCCATTGAAATATCCCTTGGTTGGACGACGGGCAAGGTATAAGAAATACCTATAGCCCATCTCGGAAAACGGTATTTTCTCATCTCCCGGGATGTTCATAGAATCGAACCGACAACGACTGTTTCAGTTGAATATAACGAGGAGATAAAAATGGAAATCAGCAAAGAAGTCAGCGAATTGGGTTTGCCGTCATCACAGCGGCGGCGCGCGTTGAAGGCGGGTGCCGCAATGCTTGGGGCTTCGGCTCTTGGTTTCCCTGCCATTGTTCTGGGTCAGTCGGACAAGATTCGGATCGGTCACCTGACGCCGCTGACAGGTTTTTTAGGTGCACTGGGCGAATACGCCGTGATGGGCATCAAGATGGCCACCGACGAGATTAACGCCGCCGGTGGCGTCCTGGGTCGCCAGCTCGAGGTGATGAGTGAAGACTCGGTTAATCCGCAGGTGGCTTCGACCAAGGCGCAGCGCATGATCGAACGCGACGGCGTGGCGGTCCTCATGGGCGAGATCAACTCGGCGTCGGCCCTGACCATTTCGCAGGTCGCGGCGCGCAACAAGAAGCTGTTTTTGAGCGTGGGTGCGCGCTCCGATTCGCTGCGCGGCAAGGATTGCAACCGCTACACCTTCCACGTTGACATTCCAGTGACGGTGTTGGTCAATGCTGCCGGTCAGGCGCTGGTACGCGAGGGCCTGGTCAAGGGCAAAAGAATTTACAGCCTGACGGCTGATTACCTTTTTGGTCATGACCTGTCCAAAGTCGCAAAGAATTTTTTCACCGCCAACGGCGGCAACCAAATTGGTGACGAACTGGTCGCCACGGACGTGACTGACTTCAGCCCCTACCTGCTGAAAATTCGTCAGGCCAAGCCCGACTTGGTGGCAACTAATCTGGCGGGCAACCAGGTGACCAACTTCGTTAAACAATACGCCGAGTTTGGTCTGCCCTACCCGGTGGCCGGCTTTAACCTCAACACAGCTGACGCCTGGGCCTCAGGCGAGGGCAACCTCGGTGGAATCTGGCCAACCGTCTGGCACCACGAACTACAGACACCTGCGTCGAAAGCCTTTACCGCCGCGTTCATCAAAAAGCATGGTAAGCCGCCCGAGAATCATGCCTGGATCGAATACGTGTCGCTGAAAATTCTGGCTCAGGCGATGAACCAGGCAAAGTCCACCGACACCGATAAACTTATCGCCTATTTCGAGTCTGAAGCACAGTTCGACTTGCTCAAGGCGCGCAAGGGTTACTTCCGCTCATGGGACCATCAGCTGATGCAGGAAGCTTATCCGTTTACGGTCAAGGCCAAGGGGCAGGCCAAGGACAAATGGGACTTTCTGAAGTTCGGTGAGGCGGTGCCGGCAGCGAACCAGCCGCTCGAACTATTGGCCTCCGTAAAGGCAGACAACGTCTGCAAGATGTAGCGAGAACCTGAGGCTGCCCGCAAGCCTGCGCGGCATCTTCAGACAAGCACTGAACTTATGGAAATTGCATTCCTGCTCGAGCAGGTGGTCAATGGGCTCGTGCTCGGTGGCTACTACCTTTTGTTGGCCCTGGGCCTTTCGCTGATCTTCAGCGTCGGCGGAATTGTCAACCTTGCTCATGGCGCGTTTTACGCACTGGGCGCTTACGTTTCACTGGAGATTGGAAAGTGGCTCGGTTTCGGTGCGGCGGTTCTGCTCTCGCCCATTGTGGTCGGCGTACTGGG
>CAITXW010000131.1 GCA_903896425.1 uncultured beta proteobacterium
CACCGGTGCCTCGCCAATGCTGCCATCGCGGAACGGCTTCAAAACCATGTCTTCGTAGTACTGCGCATCGAACATGCCGGCGCAACCCGACGGGCCTGCGCTTTGACATTGGTTTGCCGAAAGCGCGGCACTGTAGATCTGGATCGGTGCCGGTTTCGCGTCCATCAGGACAAAGGCCTTCGATTCGTAATCAACCTTCTGCGTGGCTTCGATGCCTTCGCGGATCACGGCCATATTGCCATCGGTCACGGCGCCGCCCTTGCCACCGAATTTCTTGTCAATCTGTTGGCGCACTTTTTCCAGAATCGCTTCTTCGCTGGCGCCGGCCGAAACCTGCGGCACGTGCCCGGCGACGGCGCCGATGAAGGCGATGCCCATCATGCGTGTGGCCAGTTCCGGCGTAGGCGCGTGCTTCTTGGCAACGGCAAAGGCATCGACGATCAGGAAGCGGATCTTTTGTGCGCGGATGGTCTGGCGCGCTTTGGCTGGCAACTCCTGCCAGACCTCTTCGGCACTGGCGTTCGACTGCAGGATGAAGGTGCCGCCTGCCACCAGCCCAAGCAATGGATTGGTGTGGCTGAAAACCTTGTGATCCGGTGCGACAACGACTTCCACATCTTCGAGTTCGGCGTTGGTAATCTTGACCGGCTCTGGGCTCAAGGTGATGTAGTAGTTGGTCGGTGCCCCGCTCTTTTCGGAGCCGTATTTGGGAGCCGACTTGGAATGCATGCTCAGCACGCCGGCCAGAATGTCGGTCAGCAGTTTGCCCGAGGCGATCGTGCCGTAACCGCCGATGGAATGGAAGCGCACACGGAAGCCTGCATCAGGCAACAGTTTCGGATTGGCCAGGGTCTGCAAGGCCATCGGCTCTGTTTCGGGGTACGCGGCCTTGAGGCGCTGCAGCAGTTCGGCCACGCGCGGTGTTGCTGTGTCTGAGAAGAACTGCGAACCCAGATAAATCAGCGGCACCAGTTTGCCGTCTTCCATGTTCTTGAACGCTGCGATCAGGTGGCGCGGCTGCAAGTCGTGCCCACCCAGGCCGAAGATGGCAGTCGTCAGCAGCGGGCTGTCTTTCAAAGCCGGGATGCCGGCATGGCGCACCTGGCTGACGTTCTCACGCGCCTTGAACAAGGCCTGTGTCACCAGGCTGGTGAGCACGGTCTGGTCAGAGCGCTCCAGCACCGTAACCGCCTTCTTGCCCTTGAGCGCGGCCACCAGTTCGGCTTCGGGGAACGGTTGCAACTGCTTGATCGCAACCAGACCCACTTTCTTGCCCTGGCCGCGCAGGTAGCTGACCACGGCTTCGACGTCGTCGGTAACCGAGCCCAGGCCCACCATCACGGTCTCGGCGTCCTCGCACATGAAGGTCTGCACCGGCTTGTATTGACGCCCGGTCAGTGCGGCATATTCGTCCATCGCCTGGCGTATGAAGGCCGGCACGGCACTGGCGAAATGGGTGCGGTGGTCAACCGCACCGGCTTGAAAATCGGGCTGATTCTGCACCGCGCCAGTGAGGCCCGGGTTGTTCACGTCGACCAGCGCCGGCACCAGTTGGCGCGTGCCTTTTTCATGCGCGTTGAGCCACTGGCGTTGCCATGGTGCGTGCAGTTCTTCGGGCAGCCAGGCCAAGGTCTGGGTGACCAGCTTGCCGGCGTTGTCGGCCTCGACCTTGGCGGCGCTTTTGTCGAGAAAGGCTTGTAGTTTGCCCAGTTGATCTGACGTCAGATTGGCCTCCTGGCGCGCCAGGTATTGCTGCAACTGAACGACCCGGCCCTTGGCACCGTAGAGCATCTCCTGCGCCAGCGTTGGCGCCTTGATGCGGCCAGCCGGATCACCGAGGAATTCAGCCAGCAATTCGGGCTCGGGCATCAGCGCTTCACTGAGCATGTGGCTGGTGGCAAATCCGTCCATGGCATTGGCCACCGGGATCAGCGAGAGCGACGCCACGCGATAAGAAATTGCAGCCAGGTCAGCCGCCTCCTGCGGGTTGGCGCCGAACAGAATGGTGTAGCCCGACGACATCAGCGCATAGACATCGTCATGCCCGGCCATCACGTTGAGCGAATGTTTGGAGACCACGCGCGCAGCAACCTGCAGCACAAAGCCGCCGACCTTCTTGCCGACGGTAACGTAATGCGATTCGAGCGCATACAAGATGCCCTGACTCGACGAGGCGTTGGAGATGAATTGGCCGCCGGTCAACGCTGCACCGAGCGCGCCGCTCTGCGCCGAGTGCTCGCCTTCGGGTCCGAAGAAGAACGGGTGCTTGCCCCATACATTGATGCCGCCTTCAGCGCGGAAGGCTTCGTAGATCTCGGCGATTTCGGTCGAGGGTGTGATCGGGTACCCGATGACGCCGCCGCAGACATTGTTCATGACATAGGCGACTGCGCCGTTGCCGTGAATGACGTTGGGGATGCCGGGGAATTTGACTGTCTTGGTTTTCATCGTGCTGCGTCCATGAGTAATCGGTTGATCTCAAGGCCCACCCTGGATGAACTCACAGCTTGGTCGAACGCATTCCGGCCACAGACAGGTAAGCGGGATAACACTCACCCCAAATGGGCAAACGAGATTGATGTCTCTCGAATATTTTGGTGAATGAATAGTAGCACCACCATGTGATAAGTCACCCCCGCTTGTGCCATCTATTGATGTGTATCAATCAAGCACGGGATTGGCGCTTACATGCCTTTAAATAAGCCCGCGTAGCTGCGGCTGACCTCGAGCTTTTCAGAACTACCGCGCACACTCACCAGTTGGCGGCCACGCTCATCGCGGCCGACCCCGGCGATAGTTTTGATATTGACCAGGGTCGAGCGGTGGATTTGCCAGAACAGGCTCATGTCGATTTCTTCCACCAGTTCCTTGATCGGTTTGCGGATCAAGGCTTCCATGCTCGCAGTCTGAACCCGCGTGTATTTTTCGTCCGAGATGAAAAACAGAATGTCCTCGAGCGGAATCATTTGAATCGTCTGGCGCACGGTGGCCTGAATCCACTGCAGTTTGGGCGGCTGCTGCGGGCTGATCTGCGCCGCGAGTTGCTGCAGCAATTGCTGCATCGCCGGTGTGTGCGCTGCCAGTGGCGCTGCGCTTGCCGCACTCGTATCGTGATACGCACGCTCGCTCATGCGCTGGCGCACGCGCTCAACCGTGAGTTTCAATCGCTCTGGGTCTGCCGGTTTGAGCACATAGTCGACCACACCCTGCTCAAAGGCCTGAACGGCGTACTGGTCATAGGCCGTGATAAAAACAATCTCGCAACCGGGCCAACCGTTAGCATCATCAAGTGTCGGTAACTGGGCAATTTGACGCGCTGCATCGACCCCGGTCAGCACTGGCATGCGAATGTCGAGAAACACCACATCCGGATGATGTTGTTCAGTCAAGTCAACGGCCTCTTGCCCATTGCGCGCTTCGGCCACGATCTGGAGTTCGGGCCAGACCTCGGTCAGGCGCGCACGCAACTGCTCACGCATCAGGCGTTCGTCATCGGCGATCAGGGCTGTTGGCATCTCAAGCCTCCGTACCGGTATGCGCCACGTAGGGCACGGTGATGGTGACCGAGGTACCCCCGCCATCGGTTTCGCTCACCGTCAGGCTGGCCTTGTTGCCATACAACAGCGCCAGCCGCTCCCGGATATTACTCAAACCGATGCCGGTGCCGACAGTGGCGGCCTTGCCAAAACCCAATCCGGTATCGGCTACGGTTACCGCCAGTTTGCCATGCACGATCTCGGCACTGACACGAAGCAGACCGCCTTCAGCCTTGGGTTCGAGCCCGTGCTTGATGGCGTTCTCAACCAGGCTTTGCAGCATCATGGGCGGGAATTCGGCTGAGAGCAAACCGTCGCTGACGTCCAGTTCCGTTTGCAGACGTTCCTCCATGCGCACTTTGAGAATTTCGAGGTAGGGTCGGATAACAGCCAACTCGCGCCCCAGATCGCGCGTGCTCTGCGCATTGGCTTCGCGCATGGTAGGCATGGTGGCGCGCAGCAGGGCAATCAGGTTTCTTTGCATCTTGCCGGCGCGCGGCGGGTCGGTCTCGATCAGATGCTCAATGCTGGCCAGCGTGTTGAACAGGAAGTGGGGTTCAACCTGGGCCTGCATGGCCGCCATGCGCGCCTCAATCACCTGGCGCTTGAGTGACTCTGATTCAGCCACTTCGGTCGCCTGCGCCGCCTTGGCTTCGGCCTGTACCTTGCCCTTGTAGCTGAGTTTGACGATGATGGAAAACAGGACGAACCACATCGTCAAAGGCATCAGGGGTTCACCAAACGTGTGTCGGACGACCCGCGGGTGCTGCGCATCAGCGGTGGCTTCAGCGGCGTCCTGCGCCTCCTGGCGCGCCTCTTCCAGCGCGTCGAGCAATTCGCGGCGTGCCTCTTCCACAGCGTCTTTGACCACTTGGGCGTCAGCGCCCGGCGGCAAACTGATCGAAACACCCGGGGTCGAAGCCGGCGCGGCCGGCGCGGAAGCGGCTGAAGCGGCTGGCGCTGGTGCTGCGCTACGGGTACTGATATGAACCCCGCGCTCATCGATAGAAATATCAACACCGTCGGCCGAATATTTTTTGCCACCCGCAGGTTTGGGCACGTGCACCACCTTGCCTGAATGCGCGCTGCCGGTAATCACTGTTTCAGAGTAGGTCCAGCTCAAAGGGGGTACGTCATGAAGAATGCCCATGGCAATGATCAAAAGCAGGGACAAACCAAAAAAACGCCACCAACTGATGCTCACCAGCCAGCCAGCATAGGCGTGATAGGCCTTCAGTCCGGAACTGGAGATGCGTGCCCAGCGGCTACTGCCTGGATTGTTTGCTTCATTGCTCATAAGTGTCTCTGATATTGCGGGATGGCAGCACTATAGGCAAAGACCATCCCTGAACACCAGCCGCAAGCGACACGCTGCAGCCTGCTCAGACAGACTGCATACCGCGCCGACCTAGCGATAGAACAGCGTTGGCAGCCACATGGTCAGTGGCGGCCAGAGCGCCGCAATCATCAGGTCGATCATTGCCACAATCACCAGCGGCATGACGGCGCGCGAAATCTTCCCGAGTGATATGCCGGCAATGCCGCACGCCACAAACAGGCAGATGCCCACCGGCGGCGTCAGCATGCCAATGGCCAGATTCACCACCACCAGCACACCGAATTGAACCGGATCGACCTGCATCTGTGGCGTCAGCAGGGCCAGTACCGGCACCAGCAAAAGCAGCGCCGCCGTGGTTTCCATGACGCAGCCCACCACCAGCAGCAAGGCCATCACCAGCAACAGTAAACCGGTTGGCGGAAGCGAGAGC
>CAITXW010000132.1 GCA_903896425.1 uncultured beta proteobacterium
CAGCGCCGACTGCGGCTGTCTGCTCAATATCACCGGGCGCGCTGCCAAGCAAGATGAACTGGCTGGCAACGTTGCACCCACGTTACCGGGCGAACACATTGCCAGTTTCTTGTGGCGTCGCACCACGGCAGACGCCGCATGAGCGCGCGCGACGCCATCCTGGCGCGCCTGCGCGCCACGCCACCGGCCACGCTGCCCGCGTTGCCCGATGTGTGCGCCTGGTTCGATGCCCATCAGCGCAACGAGAACAACGCGCAGCGCGTCAGCCGCTTGCGCAGCGCACTTGAAGCGGTCAAGACCGAAGTGCACGACACCACGGCGGACGCCTGGCCGGAACTGTTATTGCAGATCGCTGCTGCCAAAGGCCTGCGCAATTTGCTGCTTGGCAGCGATACGCCGCACGGTGCGCTGCTGCAAGCACGCGGCCCGCAGAATCTGCAACTGCTGCACTACGCCCAAACCATCGACTCATGGCGCGACGTGCTGTTTGACGAGGTAGACGCCTCGCTCACACTGGCGCGCAGCGCGATCGCTGAAACCGGCAGCCTGATCCTGTGGCCCGACGCATCCGAGCCGCGCCTGATGTCGCTGGTTCCTTCGCTGCATTTCGTGCTGCTCGACGTCACGACCATCCACGCCGACCTGCACTCGGCGATGCGCAGTGAGGGCTGGAGCGCGGGTCTGCCGACCAATGCACTCTTGATCTGCGGCCCGTCCAAGACGGCCGACATTCAGCAGACAACGGCCTATGGCGCGCACGGCCCGCGTGAACTCGTTGTGCTGCTGTGCCATCCGCAAGGGGGTGCTGCATGAGTACCGTCATCAAGATTCATCCGATGGAGGATTTCAAGGCGCGCAGCCGTGAGGTTCTGAAGAATCCGGCACAGCAGAAAAATTTCCGTGGCGCCATGGACTTTTTGCAGGCCAAGCGCCGTGCCCAGTTTCCGGATGCTGCCGAGCTTGAAGGTCTGCGCGATCTCGGTGCCGCGATCCGCCGCTACAGCCTGGCGCATTTGCCGCGCCTGCTGGAACAACTCGAAGCCAAGCTGACCGCCAACGGCGTGCAAGTGCACTGGGCGCAGACGCCCGATGAAGCCAATGCGATCGCGCTGGCTATTGCGCAGCGCGTCAAGGCCAAGCGCGTCATCAAGGGAAAGTCCATGGTGAGCGAGGAGGTTGAATTCAACCACGCGATGGAGGCGGCCGGCATCGAGGCCATGGAGTCCGACATGGGCGAATACATCGTGCAACTCGCCGGTGAAAAGCCTTCCCACATCATCATGCCGGCGATCCACAAGACCAAGCAGGACATCGCCAAACTCTTTGCCGACGAACTGCCGGGCGTGGCGTACACCGAAGACGTTGATGCACTGATCCAGATTGGCCGTCGCGTACTGCGGCGCAAGTTTGCCGACGCCGACATTGGTCTGTCCGGTGTGAACTTCTGCGTGGCTGAGACCGGCACGCTGTGCCTGGTCGAGAACGAAGGCAACGGCCGAATGTGCACCACGGTGCCGCGCGTTCACATCGCCATCACCGGCATCGAGAAGGTGGTGGAAAAG
>CAITXW010000133.1 GCA_903896425.1 uncultured beta proteobacterium
ATTTGTGTCATCAAACTCGCGGCACGGATTACACAACGATGATGGAGTGAGCGAGTCGCTCAAATAGCCCTATCGCCACTGACCGGAATGTCAGGTGCAACGGTCAGTCGTTGACTTATCAGTGGATGACTCTCGTTGGTCGGGTGCGGGTCCCGATGCCGCTCAAATTATCGCCACATAGCGGACTGTCAACCTGGTGGCTTTGATGACAGCTACGCCGCATAAGTCAGCCGGCGGTCTGACCTACTGCGCTGACATGCCTTTCAACACATCCGCTGAGCAAGGCCTCGTAGTCGGCTGCATGGCGGCTTGGTTTCTGGTCTTGTTGAGCAGGGTGCTCGAGGCTCTGTTTTCGAGGCGGAAACGTGCAGCAGAGATGAGGGTAAATTGGTAAAATTGGATCATGCAAGCAGCCCAAAATTTGTCAGCGAAACAGGCCCGTTTTGTGGCCGAGTACCTGGTTGACGGGAACGGGGCTGCCGCCGCCATCAGATCGGGCTATGCGGCGTCTAGTGCCAAGGTCATAGCGTGCCGATTAACTAAAGATAACCGGGTCCAGGCAGCCCTACAAGCCCAGCAATCCGCTGACGCCGCCAGGCTATGTCTGCGGCGTGAAGATGTGCTGGCAGCCCTGCTGGAGGCCGTGGACCAGGCCCGTGCACAGAGCAACCCGGCCAGCATGATCGCCGGGCTACGGGAGATCGGCAAGATGATGGGGTTCTATGCTATCGAGACCAAGCGGGTGGAGGTCAGCGCTGCTGGGCAGGTCGACCTGAACCACCTGAACCGGCTCTCGGACGCGGAGCTGCTTGCGATCATCGGGGCGGGGCGGGATACGACAGCCGCCTTGAGCTAAGACGCAGCCTTCATCTGGACCGACTCAGCCAGCAGTTTTTCGAGCTTCTGCTGCACCAAGACCGAATCGGGCGAATCCGCCAGGCACCAGCTCCAGCTGCGCTGGCTAGGGTATTTGTACTGGTGCTGGTAGCCAAAAAGGCTCATTTTTCCAATAGTATCTATATTGGAATTTTGAGCCTTTTTAAGTTCCTCATCCCAGCCCCGCGCCCGACTCACGTCCTCCTTGGCCGCTTTTTCGGTTTTCCACAAGACCGGGAATTGTTCGCTGAGCCAGGCCGGGCGCAGCGGTAGCACGCCGCATGCGAGCGCCTCGCCGGCCTGCTCCAGGCGCGTGCCATGGGTTAGATCGTGCCAGTCCAGTAGTCGGTGTACATCCAGGTCCAATACGACGTTAGAGAGCACGTAGACCGGCCTGCTGTGCGACGAACGGAACAACCTAAGCCGATCAAGCGCCTGCAAACTTTCCTGCTCGCGGATCTGCTCTAGAACAGCCTGCACCCGCGGATCTACGTGGACCTCGACATCAACACAGGTCACGCCGCCCGCCATGCGGTAGCCCCTCTGCTCAGTTGTCCACTGTCCTGTCAGGGTAAGTGGCTGCTCAGAGTCCCAGTACAGGGAACGTGCAATGTTCTCGACATCCACCGCGGACGGCTGGTTGCGTCCCACCAGCACGACGGCGTCCATCTTGCCCCAGTGATCGACCCCGCGCAGCGCGTTGAAGTGCGCCAGATCACTTCCAGCTCTGACCGTAAGGAGCGACGGGATGTCATTTCCCGGGTTTCCGGTGATGCCTGATGGCCCGACCACCAGCACCTTAAGCCCTCGGGCTTCGAGGCGATTGATGAGGGTCTGTACGTCGGCCAGCCGCACGGCCGCGGCGTCCTGCCTGGCGGGCGACTTGTGCTTCGTCGGGATCAGTGAGGCATTGGAGCAGCGACTTGAGTGGCACTGAGTGACAACGGCCCTCCTTGGGATGTGCATGGGGGAGATCGTGCCGACCGTGAAGAACGGCTCGATGACGAGCTGCGAAGCACTTGCATCCAGCAGCGTGATCTTGGTGTTCATCTCGCCATCAAACCGGGTGATGTTACGGCGATGATGGATGGTCAAGGTCGATGTTTCCCGATCAAAATCCATGGCCTGGATCGGGTGTCCCGACAGCGCGGCCCATGCCATGTGCTGCAACATGACTGCCAGCGGGTAGAGGCTGACCGCGTGCCTGATAAAGCCAGCTTGGTCGGCCTCGGCCATGCCGGGTTTAAGTTTCGTATTGTTTGCCCTGATCACCGCCTCGCGTGCTTCATTGAGCATCCCGATGTTGTCGAAGCTCAGGAACTTCCTCAGTCCCCGCGACAGGCCGTGCTGCGCGAGGTGTGCGTGAATGTCGGCGCACAGCGCGTCCGCCTTGGTCGGGACGCCCGGGTCCCGCAGCAGACTCAAGGGCACCGTCACCGTCTGTAGGCAGGCCTGGAAGAAGCTCTCGTCGATCACGACACTGGACGGGGTCCATGTCTCCAGCTCGCCTCGTTCGAGCGGCAGGTGGGCGTGCGTATAAATGTATACGTCGGCGTGCCCGAACTGTTGGATGTATGCGCATTGTCGATAGTGCGGACACTCCGATGGCGCGGTACCCTTCCCCTGAGAGCGCCGGCACAGGTTTGGGTAAACGGACAAGCCCTTCAGGCTCAGTTCGGCAGCAAGTTTGTGCTTGGCGCACAGTGGCGTTCCATTACCGTCCAAGGCCTCGCGGCCTTTTATGACGATTACTTTTTTGCTGGGGTTGTAACCCTTGATTGAATCTCTCCAGGCATCGCCCATGCGGTGCGTGGGTGTGTAGATCTCGACCACGCCCGAAGGTGTTGTCGCAACGTGCTTGGCCATTTTTTGAGTTTTGCCCGAGCCGGCCGGTGCCGTGATGGCATTGGCTTTGCGGCTCATCAGAGCATCCCCCTGATCATCGCGTCCATCTGAAGGTCAGCTTCTTCGATCGTGATGGGGTTGGCCTTGTAGTGGGGCTCAGTGCCCTTGGTAAGGCGTGATTTGGTACGGGGCCGATCGTCTTGCCCGAACTTCTCCAGCCCAGATTCAATCAGCTCCATAATTATTCCCCGGCTGGCACGCTCTTCAACGGCCTCCTGTGAGTGCTGGCTGCGGTCCGCCGTCATCGCCGCGTTGTGCAGTATGTTGAACAACTCCTCCACGTCGGTGTGCGCGGTGCCATTGACGTTTGCGTAGCTGGCCGCTGCATTGCGCATGGGTATGTGGAAGCCCGCCCATGCCTTGGGGATGTTTGTTGCCCGGTTGTCAAGAATGCCCAATGATGCGCAAACCATGCAGTTGGTTGCCGGTCTGGAGTTGTCGGTCAACACCATGCAGGACATGCTG
>CAITXW010000134.1 GCA_903896425.1 uncultured beta proteobacterium
GCAAGATAAGTTAGTGCGCGCTTACGTGCTTAGCGGTGATAGGAAACGATGCTTTGTCTGTTACAAAATCGTGACAAATTCGCTAAGTTAGTAGATGCTACGCGAAATAGATCGTACAACAGCACTTTTTAGTCGTCTAAAAAATGCTACTAATTAGAACAAGGAAATCCCCATGTCAGTGAGTGTCGCCACACAAACCGGAACCAATGCCGCGCAGGATGCGCTGGCCCAGGAGTTTGTGCAGTTTGTGCTGGATTGCGGTGCGCTGCGTTTTGGCGAGTTTAAGACCAAGGCCGGTCGCATGAGCCCTTACTTCTTCAACGCCGGCCTGTTTGACGATGGCGCCAAGCTTGGCCGTCTCGCGCAATTCTATGCACAACGTCTGCTCGGCAGCGGCATTGAATTCGACATGATCTTCGGCCCGGCCTACAAGGGCATTCCGCTTGGCGCGGCGCTGGCCGTTGAACTCGCGCGTTGCGGGCGCAACGTGCCTTTTGCCTACAACCGCAAGGAGGCCAAGGACCACGGCGA
This sequence comes from uncultured beta proteobacterium, assembly GCA_903896425.1. Lineage (GTDB taxonomy): Bacteria > Pseudomonadota > Gammaproteobacteria > Burkholderiales > Burkholderiaceae_C > Rhodoferax. The sequence continues at coordinate 532 of CAITXW010000134.1, forward strand.
AGGCGGCACGTTGGTCGGTGCACCACTGCGCGGACGCGTGCTGATTGTTGACGACGTCATGTCGGCCGGCACGGCGGCACGCGAGTCCATCGCACTGATCCAGGCCGCTGGCGCCACACCGCACGGCGTCATCATTGCACTGGACCGTCAGGAAATGGCCACCGAGAACGGCCGGGATGTGCCGCACAGCGCCGTCGGCTATGTGCGCCAGCAACTCGGTCTGCAAGTCTGTGCGGTTGCCAAACTGGCCGACTTGATGCAATATCTTGAACATCACCGTGCCGATGGCCTGGCTGCAGACCACGAACGCGTACTCACTTATCGTCAGCGCTATGGCGTAGAAGAAAGTTAACCATGCATCGATTGACGATGAACACCACGCGCTCGGCGCTCATGCACATGCTCAGTGGTTTGCTGCTGATGGGCCTGCCGACCCTGGTCCTGGCACAGACCTCGGCGTCATCCGGGCAAGGCATCTACACCTGCGTCGACGCCAAGGGGCGCACGCTCACGGCCGATCGGCCGATTGCCGAATGCGTCGATCGCGAACAAAAGGTACTCAACCCCAGTGGCACCGTCAAAGCCAAATTGGGACCGACCTTGACCGCGCATGAACGCAATGAGCTCGAGGCCAAAGAACGCGCCCAACTCGAAGAACAAGCGCGACTCAACGAGGAAAAACGGCGCAACAAGGCCTTGCTGGTGCGCTATCCGAACAAGACGGTGCATGACCAGGAGCGCGCCACGGCGCTGGCCCAGATCGATGTCGTCAAACAAGCGGCACTGCGCCGCTCGGAGGAACTGACACGCCAGCGTGCGCCTTTGCTTGAGGAGATGGAGTTTTACAAAAAAGATCTGAGTAAGGCGCCGATCACACTGCGTCGCCAAATCGAAGAGGTGGGACAGAGTCTCGCCATCCAGCAGCGCTTCATCGCCGATCAGGACGCCGAACTCAAACGCGTCAATGCACGCTTTACCGAAGAGCTACACCGCCTGACGCAACTCTGGGCGCAGCAAGCCGGCACGGCCGCGGCCAGCAAGTCGCGCTGACGATCACCCCAATTTCTGGCGCAGCAAGTCATTGACCTGTTGCGGGTTGGCCTTGCCCTGGCTGCCCTTCATGATTTGACCTACCAGCGCGTTGAGCGCCTTGGCGTTACCGGCTTTGTATTGCTCAACGTTTTTCGGGTTCGCCGCCAGCACGGCGTCAACGATTTTCTCCAGCTCACCGCTGTCGCTCATCTGGCGCAGACCCTTGGCTTCGATCAATGCGTCGACTTCGCTGCCCTCGGCGCTCCAGAGAGCGTCAAACACCTGTTTGGCCGCATTGTTGGAGATCGTGCCATCGACAATTCGACCTATCAGTTGACCCAGTTGCGCGGCCGATACGGGTGAGCGATCAATCTCGATCTCGCCCGCATTGAGGCGACGCGATACTTCGCCCATGATCCAGTTGCCAGCCAGCTTCGGTTGCCCGCAGGCCCGGGTTGCCGCTTCAAAATAAGCCGCCATGGCGCGGCTCTGGGTCAGGATGGTGGCGTCGTATTCAGACAGACCATGCGCGCTGACAAAGCGTTGCGCCATGACACGCGGCAGCTCGGTCATGGCGGCACGCACGCGCTGTACCCATTCGTCAGCAATCACCAGCGGCGGCAGATCGGGGTCCGGGAAATAGCGGTAATCGGCGGCGTCTTCCTTGCTGCGCATGGCACGCGTCTCGCCGGTATCGGGGTTGAACAGCACGGTGGCCTGCTCGATGGCGTGGCCATCCTCGATTTGCGCGATCTGCCATTGCACCTCGTAGTCAATCGCCTGCTGCATGAACCTGAAGCTGTTGAGGTTTTTAATTTCACGCCGCGTGCCCAGGGCTGCGCCGGGCTTGCGCACCGAAACATTGGCGTCGCAGCGAAAACTGCCCTCCTGCATATTGCCGTCGCAAATACCGATCCAGGTCACGATCTTGTGCAACTCCTTGGCATAGGCCACGGCCTCGGCGCTGGAGCGCATGTCGGGCTCGGTCACGATTTCCAGCAGCGGTGTGCCGGCGCGGTTCAGGTCGATGCCAGTCTGGCCGATGTAGTCTTCGTGCAGCGACTTGCCCGCGTCTTCCTCCAGATGGGCGCGCACCAGTCGTACCGATTTCTTTTCGTCGCCGAGAAAGAATTCGACATCGCCACCCTGCACCACCGGAATTTCAAACTGGCTGATCTGGTAGCCCTTGGGCAGATCGGGGTAGAAATAGTTCTTGCGCGCGAAGATGCTGCGCGGTGCAATGTGGGCGCCAATCGCCAAGCCAAACTGGATGGCACGCTCGACCGCACCGATGTTCATCACCGGCAGCGTGCCCGGCAGCGCCAGATCAACGGCGCAGGCTTGCGTGTTGGGCTCGGCACCAAACGCCGTGGCGGCGCGGCTGAAAATTTTCGATTGGGTGGAGAGCTGCGCGTGGGTCTCAAAGCCGATCACGACTTCGTAACCCTGTACCAGCAAGGATGTGGATGTGTTCATGTTCAAAATCCCTGCGGCCGCTTGGCGTGCCAGTCCGTGGCCTGCTGAAATTGGTGCGCTACGTTGAGCAGCTTGGATTCCTGCAAGTAGTTGCCGATGAGTTGCATGCCAACTGGCATCTGCCCCGCGCCGAAACCGACCGGAATACTCATGCCTGGCAGACCGGCCAGCGAGGCTGGCAAGGTGAAGATGTCGGCCAAGTAGCTCGCCACCGGGTCTTCGCTCTTGTCGCCGAGTTTCCAGGCCACCGTCGGCGCCACCGGCCCGGCGATCACGTCACACTGCTTGAAAGCCTGGGCGAAGTCATCGGCAATCATGCGCCGGATTCTCTGCGCCTGCAGGTAATAGGCATCGTAGTAACCGTGCGAGAGCACATAGGCGCCGATCATGATTCGGCGCTTGACTTCATCGCCAAAGCCCTCGGCACGCGTCTTCTTGTACATGTCGGTCAAGTCGCTGTAATCCTTGGCGCGGTGGCCAAACTTGACGCCATCGAAACGACTCAAATTGCTCGATGCTTCAGCCGGCGCAATGATGTAGTAAACCGGAATCGAGAGCTCGGTGCGCGGCAGCGAAATCGGCACCAGTGTCGCGCCCAACTTTTCGTATTCCTTCAGCGCAGCATCAATGGCAGCGCGCACATCAGGGGCCAGCCCCTCACCGAAAAACTCCTGCGGCACGCCGATCTTCAGACCCGCCACGGAATTACCGAGGGAGCGCGTGAAATCTTCCGCCGGCACGTCGAGCGAAGTCGAGTCGCGATCGAGGTCGGGACCGCACAGGGCGGAGAGCAGCAAAGCGCAGTCTTCGGCGCTGCGCGCCAGCGGCCCGGCCTGGTCCAGGCTGGAAGCAAAAGCCACCATGCCGTAGCGCGAGGCGCGCCCATAGGTTGGTTTGATGCCGGTGACACCGCAAAACGACGCCGGCTGGCGGATCGAGCCACCGGTATCGGTACCGGTCGCTGCCGGTACCAGTCCGGCTGCGACCGCCGCGGCGCTGCCGCCAGAGGAGCCGCCCGGTGTACGCGTGCGGTCCCACGGGTTGGCGACATTGCCGAAAGCCGAGTTCTCGTTGGCCGAACCCATGGCAAATTCGTCGCAATTGAGCTTGCCCAAGGTCACCACGCCTTGCGCCGCCAGCTTGGCCACCACCGTGGCGTCAAAGGGCGAGCGGTAGCCCGCCAGCATTTTGGAGCCGGCGGTGGAGACGAAGTCCTTGGTGACGAAGATGTCCTTGTGTGCCATTGGCACGCCCAGCAGGGTCGCGTCGCTGTTGCCCGCAGCCAGCGCCTGGTCGGCGGCGCGTGCCTGCGCCAGCGTCACTTCGTCGTCGATGGCGAGAAAGGCGCCCAGTTCGGTGTGGGCGCGCATGCGCGCCAGGAAGTGCTGCGCCGTCTCCAGCGCCGACACTTTTCGCTCACGCAGTTGGCGCGCCAGGGCGGCCACGCCGAGTTCGTGCAGTGCAGTAGGGCTGTTGCTCATTCGATCACCTTCGGAACCAGAAACAGGCCGTGCTCGACGGCCGGTGCGCTGCGCTGATTGGCCTCGCGCATATTGGGCTCACTAACGCAGTCCTCGCGCAGGCGCAAGCTGACATCCTGGAATGTGGCGACCGGGTGCGCCAGCGGCTCCAGACCGGTGGTATCGACGGCGCGCATCTTCTCGACCAGATCAAAAAAACCGTTGATTTGAACGCGCATGCGCTCGCTCTCATCCGGTTTGAGCGCCAGTCTGGCCAAGTTGGCAATGCGCGCGATGTCAGCAGAAGTCAGGGACATGATGAATTTTGGTTCGAAACCGAATGTAAAACAGCCCTTGGGGGGCTTGATTGATCAACGAATTTACAGGGGATGGGGTATTATCCTATCCTTTGGCCAGAGGCTTGCGCACGCGCAGGTTTTTGCCTGAAATATTCGATATGAAATTAGTCAATGTGGCAATGCCGGGCCGAAGCGCCCGCCATGCCCGAGAGGATTCTTAATGTTTGGAGCATTCCGTCAGTACTTCTCCACTGACCTGGCAATCGACCTTGGTACCGCCAACACCCTGATTTACGTACGCGACAAGGGCATTGTGCTCGATGAACCCTCGGTCGTCGCCATTCGCCACGAAGGTGGTCCGCAAGGCAAGAAGACGATTCAGGCCGTGGGCAAGGAAGCCAAGGCCATGCTGGGCAAAGTGCCGGGCAACATCGAAGCCATTCGCCCGATGAAAGACGGCGTGATTGCCGACTTCACCGTCACCGAGCAAATGCTCAAGCAGTTCATCAAGATGGTGCACCCGCGCTCGATGTTCCGCCCCAGCCCGCGCATCATCATCTGCGTTCCCTGCGGCTCGACCCAAGTGGAGCGCCGCGCCATTCGCGAATCGGCGCTGGGCGCCGGCGCGCGCGACGTTTACCTGATCGAAGAACCGATGGCAGCGGCCATCGGCGCCGGTCTGCCGGTGAGCGAAGCCAGCGGATCGATGGTGGTGGACATTGGCGGCGGCACCACCGAAGTCGGCGTCATCTCGCTCGGCGGCATGGTCTACAAGGGCAGCGTGCGCGTCGGCGGTGACCGCTTCGATGACGCCATCATCAACTACATCCGGCGCAACTACGGCATGCTGATCGGCGAACCCACCGCCGAGTCGATCAAGAAGCAAATCGGTTCCGCCTTCCCCGGCAGCGAAGTGCGTGAGATGGAAGTGCGCGGGCGCAACCTGTCCGAAGGCGTGCCGCGCAGTTTCACCATTTCCAGCAACGAGATTCTGGAAGCGCTGACCGACCCGATCAACAACATCGTCTCGGCCGTCAAGAATGCGCTGGAGCAGACCCCACCCGAACTGGGCGCCGACATTGCGGATCGCGGCATGATGCTCACCGGCGGCGGCGCGCTGTTGCGCGACCTGGACCGGCTGCTGGCCGAAGAAACCGGCTTGCCGGTGCTGGTAGCCGAAGATCCGCTGACCTGCGTTGTGCGCGGTTGCGGCATTGCGCTGGAGCGCATGGACCGCCTGCACTCCATCTTTACCAACGAATAATTCGCGGGGGCCGCGATGCCACTTGGTACGCTCGATGGCACGCCACCCCCGTTCTTCCGGCAGGGGCCTTCGGCCCTGTCCAAACTAACTTTCTTCAGCGCCCTGGCCCTGTTTCTGATGGTGGCCGACATGCGATTCCAACTCGCCAAGCCAGTGCGCAGCGCAGTCGCCACCGTGTTGTACCCCGTGCAATGGCTGGCCCTGCGCCCGCTGCTGTGGAGCCAGGGCGGTGCCCAGTATTTCGAATCCCTCAACGCTGCGCAGAACAACGAAGCAGCGATGCAGCGCCGGCTCGAACTGCAATCGCAGCGTGCCAATCAGGTGGAGCAACTCGCACTGGAGAATTCGCGTCTGCGCCAGTTGCTCGATCTGCGTGCGCGCCTGAGCAGCCCATCGCAAGCAGCGCAGGTGCTGTACGACGCCGCCGATCCCTACACCCGTAAAGTCATCCTGGATCGCGGCGCACTCAGCGGTATCGTGGCGGGCTCCCCCGTGCTCGACGAGACCGGCGTGCTGGGGCAAGTAACACGCGTCTACCCCATGGTGAGCGAAGTGACGCTGGTGACCGACCGGGATCAGGCGATTCCGGTGCTCAACACCCGCACCGGCGAGCGCGGCGTCGCCTTTGGCGACCCGGCGCTGCGCGCCAATGCACTGGAACTGCGCTTCATGGCGGCCAACGCCGATGTACAGGCCGGCGACCTGCTCAGCACCAGTGGCGTCGATGGCGTCTACCCGCCGGGTCTGCCCGTGGCCAGGGTACAGAAAGTCGAGCGCCGGGTGGACTCAGCCTTTGCCCGCATCAGTTGCCAGCCCTTGGCATTGGTCGCCGGCGTGGGCCATGTGCTGGTGCTGCAACCCCTGAACACCCAGGTCGCAGCACGGCCTGCAGTCGAACCTGCGCCCGGCGCGCCCAAGAAGGGCGGCAAAAAATGATCATGCGTCGCGGTCAGCAATTGCTGCTGCCGGCCAACCCCTTCTTCATCGCCGTCACCTTGCTGATCGGTCTGGCCCTGAACATGCTGCAGAACATCGACCTGTGGGGTCGCGCCGCCTGGACACCAGATTTTCTGGCGCTCACACTGGTGTTCTGGAGCATTCACCAACCGCAGCGCATCGGCATTGGCGTAGCCTTCGTTTTCGGCCTGCTGGTCGATGTGCACCAGGGCGCCATGCTGGGCCAGCACGCGTTGTCCTACACCGTGCTGAGCTTTCTGGCGATCGCGATCCACCGCCGACTGCTGTGGTTTCACGCCTCCTCACAAGCGCTTCAGGTTTTGCCTCTGTTTGCCGCCTCGCATGCCATCGAACTGTGCGTGCGCATGATTGCCGGTGGTGCGTTCCCCGGTTTTCTGCTGCTGCTGGCCCCGGTACTGGAGTCTGCACTGTGGCCCGTCATCAGCGTGATCCTGCTGCTGCCGCAACGACGCACCCCGAACCCTGATGCGCATCGACCGTTGTGATGAATTCGATTGGCCATCCGTGTTCTCTTCATCGCTTCGCTGCGTTCCTTTCCACCAGCCGTCGCCATCGCGTCTGTAGCCCGTATGGAGTCGCAGGCGCAATACGGGAACGCCTTTGCCGCCCCACCAACCCCGTATTTCGCTGCGCTGCATACGGGCTACACGTCGCAATGACGGGGTATAGACCGTATGACTGAACTGCGCAACGTCGAGGCCGATCTGCACCGCTTCCGGGCTCGGGTGCTGGTGGCCAGCATCACGGTGGTGGTCTGCTTTGTGCTGATCGCGGCGCGCCTGGTCTATCTTCAAGTAGTGCGTCACGATGACCTGCTGGAACAGGCCGAAAACAACCGCACCGCCATCGTCCCCATTGTCCCGAACCGGGGCCTGATCCTGGACCGCAACGGCGTTGTGCTGGCCAGCAACTACTCGGCCTACACGCTCGAAGTCACACCGTCCAAAGTCGAAAACCTGGAGCAGGTGCTTGACCAACTGTCGCAGGTGATCGAGATTTCGCCACGCGACCGACGCCGCTTCAAGAAGTTGCTCGAAGAGTCCAAGAGCTTCGAGTCGTTGCCGCTGCGCACGCGCCTAAGCGACGAAGAGGTTGCGAAATTCGCGGCGCAGCGCTACCGTTTTCCCGGCGTTGACATCAAGGCGCGCTTGTTCCGCAACTACCCGTACGGTGAACTGGCCAGCCACGTCATCGGCTACATCGGCCGCATCAACCCGGCAGAGAAAGAAAAGCTCGACGAATCGGAGGACGATGCCAATTACCGCGGCACCGAGTACATCGGCAAGCTCGGCATCGAACAGAGTTTCGAAACCCAGTTGCACGGCAGCACCGGCGTCGATTCAGTCGAGACCTCGGCCGGTGGGCGCGCCATGCGCAAGCTCGGCAGCAGCCCGGCCACACCCGGCAACACCGTGCGACTCTCGATCGACATCAAGCTGCAAAACATGATCGAGGAATTGTTTGGCGAGCGCCGCGGCGCGTTGGTGGCACTCGACCCCAAACCGGGCGAGATCCTGGCTTTTGTCAGCAAGCCGACCTTCGACCCCAACCTGTTTGTCGAGGGCATTGACAGCGAGAACTGGGAGGCACTCAACGACTCACCCGACAAGCCGCTGCTCAACCGCGCCCTGCGCGGCACCTACCCGCCGGGCTCGACCTACAAACCCTTCATGGCACTGGCAGCGCTGGAGACCGGCAAGCGCACACCCGAGCAGTCCTTTCGCGATCCCGGCTTCTTCATGCTCGGCAACCACCGTTTCCGCGATGACAAGGAAGGCGGGCACGGCATGGTCAACATGTACAGCTCGATCGTGCAGTCCTGCGACACCTACTACTACATCCTGGCCAATGACTTGGGCGTTGACACCATCCACGAGCAGATGCAGCGCTTCGGCTTTGGCGAACTCACCGGCATCGACATCTTCGGCGAAGTGCGCGGCCTGTTGCCCTCGACGGACTGGAAGCGCCGCGCCTACAAACGCGCCGACCAGCAGAAGTGGTACGCCGGCGAAACCATCTCGCTGGGCATCGGCCAGGGCTACAACAACTTCACCATGCTGCAACTGGCTTCGGCCACCGCCACGCTCGCCAACGACGGCGTCAAGATGAAGCCGCACCTGGTCAAGGAAGTGGTCGACATCCTGACGCACGCACCAACCACCACCGTGCACGAAACCATGGGCGAGGTGATTGCCAAGGCCGCCAACATCGCCGTCATCAAGAACGCGCTGATCGGTGTCAACCTGGAAGGGACATCAGCAGCGGCCTTTCGCGGCGCCGGCTACACCAGCGGCGGCAAGACCGGCACCGCCCAGGTGGTGCAGATCAAGCAGAACGAAAAGTACAGCGCCTCGAAGATGGAGGAACGCCATCGCGACCACGCGCTCTTCACCGCCTTTGCCCCAGCGGAAGAACCAAAGATTGCGCTGGCCATGGTGGTGGAGAACGCCGGCTTTGGCTCGCAGAACGCAGCCCCGATTGCACGACGCATTTTTGATTACTGGTTGCTCAACCAATACCCGAGCGTTGAGGACATCGCCGCCGTGCAAAAAGCGCAGGCGCCGGCCCCCATCGGTAAACCGCGCAGCGTAGCCGAAGTGCCCTGGCCACCAGCAGCACGCTAGCGCCTTAGCGCAAGAACGCGTCGTAGCCGGTCTTGATGATCAGCGCCAGCACCACCAGGATAAAAACCGCGCGCACAAAGCCGGTGCCGTGTTTGAGCGCCAAACGCGTGCCCAGCACGCTGCCCAGCACATTGGCCAGCGCCATGGCCAGTACAAAGTGCCACCAGACGTGGCCCTTGAAAGCGAACAAAATCAGCGCCGCGCTGTTAGTGGCAGTGTTGATCAGCTTGGCTGAGGCTGAAGCGTTGAGGAAGTCATAGCCGAGCAGGCGTACAAACAGGAACACCAGAAAACTGCCGGTGCCGGGGCCAAAGAAACCATCGTAAAAGCCGATCACTGCGCCAATGGCGGCTGCCAGCACCGCCTCCGTCGCACCCGCGAAACGCGGCGCGTGCGTGCGCCCCATTTCTTTTTTGATCAGGGTGTAGACCAGCACCGCCAGCAGGACCAGCGGCAGGGCCTTGCGCAAATAGGTCGGCGACAACACGGTCACCAGCCAGGCGCCTGCGAACGAAGCCAGAAAGCCCGCCAGCGCCGCCGGCAACAAGGCGGCCCAACGCAGTTCGACACGGCGCCCGTATTGCCAGGTCGCCATCGCCGTACCCCAAACGGAGGCGCCCTTGTTGGTTCCAAACAGGGTCGCTGGGTGGGCGGCGGGAAAGGCGGCAAACAGAGCCGGCACCAGGATCAGACCACCGCCACCGACGATTGAATCCACAAAACCGGCCAGCAGTGAGGCCAGCGAAACAAGCAACAATTCCATGGCGGCATTGTCCCATCCTGATCGGCACAAAAAAAAGCACCGGGGTTACCGGTGCTTTGTCTCATTTTTTGATTTGTCTGCCTCTGCGTACTGTCTCCAGGGCCTTTCTCTGCCAGCGCGCCGGGTAGGCCCGCTGCTGATGGGGGCCAATGTACCCGCCTAAACAGACCAACAATATCGGGACTTACCCTTTCCGCAATTACCCTTTGTCCGCCCTGGCCGCATCTTCTGCAATCCACTGCGCCGCTTTTTCCGCAATCATCAGCGCCGGCGAATTGGTGTTGCCGCTGGTAATCACCGGCATCACGCCAGCGTCGACCACGCGCAAACCGGCAATTCCGCGCACGCGCAAGCGCGAGTCGACCACCGCCATCGGGTCATCCGCGGTGCCCATCTTGGTCGTGCCAATCGGGTGAAAAATGGTGGTCGCAATATCGCCGGCGAGCCGGGCCAGATCGGCATCGCTCTGGTACTGCACACCGGGCTTCCACTCGATCGGCTGGTATTTCGCCAACGCCGGCTGGCCGACGATGATTCGCGTCAGGCGCAGCGAATCGGCCGCCACCTTGCGGTCGGCGTCGGTGCTGAGGTAGTTCGGCGCAATGGCAGGCGCATCCTCAAAGCGTGCCGTCTTGATCTGCACCGTGCCGCGGCTGGTCGGGTTCAAATTGCAGACGCTGGCGGTAAAGGCGTTAAAGCTGTGCAGCGGTTCGCCAAAAGCATCCAGACTCAGCGGCTGAACGTGGTACTCGATGTTGGGATACGGCTGCGCCGGGTCGCTGCGCGTGAACGCACCCAGTTGCGATGGCGACATGCTCATCGGGCCAGTGCGCTTTAACGCATATTCGAGCGCGATCTTCGCCTTGCCCCACAGCGTGCTGGCCTGCGTGTTGAGCGTCGTAACACCCTGCACCTTGTAGACCGAGCGGATCTGAAGATGGTCCTGCAAGTTAGCGCCGACTCCCGGTGCATCATGCGCTACTGCAATGCCATGCTGTTGCAGCAAGGCGCCCGGGCCAATACCCGAGAGTTGCAGAATCTGCGGCGAGCCGATGCTGCCGGCGCTCAGAATCACTTCGGTCGTGGCCGTGGCCGTGATCATCTCGTGGTTGGCCCAGACCTCAACGCCACTGCAGCGCAAACTGCCATCGGGCCGGGTTTCAAACTGCAGTTTGGCAACCTGGGCCGCGGTCCACATCTCGAAATTGGGACGTCCGTAGCACGTGGGCCGCAAAAACGCTTTGGCCGTGCTCCAGCGCCAGCCGGCGCGTTGATTGACCTCGAAGTAACCCACGCCCTCATTCGTGCCGCCGTTGAAGTCATCGGTGGGGGCAATGCCGGCCTGCTGTGCGGCCTGGGCAAACGCATCGAGCACATCCCAGCGCAGGCGCTGCTTTTCCACGCGCCATTCGCCGCCAGCGTTGCGATGGCGCAAGACCTTGGCGTAATCCTGACTCGTGTCCTGCAGCAGTTTGGGCAGAATGCCACGCGCGCCGTGCGCCGCGCTGGCACCCTTGTAGTGGTCTTCGTGCAGCTTGAAATAAGGCAGCGCCTGGTCCCAGGCCCAGGCCTCATCGCCCGTGATGCGAGCCCACTGGTCGTAGTCACGCGCCTGGCCGCGCATGTAAATCATGCCGTTGATGCTGCTGCAGCCACCCAGCGTTTTGCCGCGCGGGTAGCGCAGCGCGCGTCCGTTCAAGCCGGCCTCGGGTTCCGTGCTGTAGAGCCAATCGGTACGTGGGTTGCCGATGCAATACAGATACCCGACCGGAATATGAATCCAGTGGTAATCATCCTTGCGCCCGGCCTCGATCAGCAGCACGCGCTTGGTCGCATCGGCTGACAGCCGATTGGCCAGCAGGCAACCGGCCGTGCCGGCGCCGACGATGATGAAATCAAACGTGGTGCTCATGGCTGCCCCGCGCTCATTGGCCGGCCCAGTTCGGCTTGCGCTTTTCCTGAAACGCTTTTTGTCCTTCCTTGGCGTCATCGGTCAAGGTGAACAGGGCAATCTGGCTCTCGGTGAACGCCATGGCCTGCTCAAACGCCATCGACTCCGCACCCTTGAGCGTGTACAGGCCGCGCCGGATGGCGGCGGGTGATTTGTCGAGCATGCGCGCCAGCAACCATTGCAGTTTGGCGTCCACATCATCGTCAACATAATTCACCAGCCCCACTTCAAGCGCCTGGGCCGACGTGATCGGCTCGCCGGTCAGGCACCTCTCGTTGAGCGTGCGCCGGGGAATCAAGTGCTGCAAGACGCTCAGCACCTGCGCCGGAAAGACGCCGACCCTGACTTCGGGTAGGCCAAAAATCGCATGGCGCGCGGCCACCGCCATGTCGCACATCGACATCAAGCCCATGCCGCCGGCCATGCAGGCGCCGTTGACGCGCGCAATCAGTGGAATGCAACTGGCACGCGCTACGCGAAACAAATTGGCCAAATGCCCATGCGGTTCAGAATAATCGGTGGTGAAGGCCTTGGCCGACTGCAAATCAGCCCCGGCACAAAAGGCCTTGCTGCCAACGCCGGTGATGACGATGGCGCGAATGCTGCGATCGCCCTGCGCTGCCGCGATGGCCTGTGCCATGGCGGCCAGCACGGCGTGGCTCATGGCGTTGCGCCGCTCCTCGCGGTTGATCGTCAGCCACAGCACGGCATCGCGCTGCTCGACCAACAATTCGGGTGTTGTTGAAGAAAGATTCTGGTTCACGTTGCGCTCCTGTTGGAATCATTTTGCCGCAAGCCAGTCAGCCCCGGCAGTACCATGCGTGACTACACTTGCCTTATCGCTTCTTGTCAGCCCCATTGTGATTGATCGCAACGCCACCACAGAAGACACACCCCGCATCACGCGCCAGGACACGCCCGATGGACCCAGCCTGTGCCTGTCGGGCTGCTGGAGCGCCGCGCGGCTGGCAGAGCCCGCCACCTGGCCCGTGATCGAGGCCGAACTGGCGGCCTGCAGTGCGCCCGGTGGCGAACCCCTGGGATGGGACCTGCTCGGTCTGCAACGCCTTGACCACACCGGCGCGCAAGTGCTGTGGAACACCTGGGGCCGACGCTGGCCGACTCGGCTGGCACTCGCGCCAACCCAGCGCAGCATGCTATCAAGGGTTGAAACCTTCACGCGCGCGCCACCCAAACCGTCGCGCACCACACTCTGGCAGCTTTTTCTGGCGCTCGGCGCGCTGGTCTGGCTGGTCCTGGACGACCTCCGGTTTGCACTGCGCCTGGCCGGTCAACTGGCACTGGACTGCGTCAAGCTGGCCGCTGCGCCGACCAAGGGCCCCTGGCGCGACGTCTCGGGCCACCTCTATCGCATCGGCGCGACCGCCCTGCCGATCACAGCGCTGGTCGGCTTTCTGATTGGCGTGGTGCTGGCCTACCTGATGTCGCAGCAGTTGCGCCAGTTCGGCGCCGATGTCTTCATCGTCAACATCCTGGGCATCGCGCTGATCCGCGAACTCGGGCCGGTGCTGGCCGCGATCCTGATCGCCGGGCGCTCCGGTTCTGCCATCACGGCCCAGATCGGCGTCATGCGCGTCACCGAAGAACTCGACGCCATGCGCGTGATGGGCATCGCCAAAGGCTTTCGGTTGGTGTTGCCGCGTGCCATCGCCATGGCCATCGCCATGCCGCTACTGACGGTCTGGACCACACTGGCCGCATTGCTGGGCGGCATGCTGGCGGCGGATCTGGTGATGGGCGTGACACCGGCTTACTTCTTCGAGGCGCTGCCGGGTGCGGTGCTGGTCTCCAACCTGTGGCTGGCGGTCGGCAAGTCGGTCGTGTTTGGGCTCTTCATCGCCCTCATCGGCTGCCATTTCGGCCTGCGCGTCAAGCCCAACACCGAGAGCCTGGGGCGCGGCACCACGGCCTCGGTGGTGATCTCCATCACCATGGTGATTCTGGTGGACGCACTGTTTGCCGTCGTGTTCAAGGACATCGGCCTGTGACGCCAGCATCCGACCCCATCGTGCACATCGAAAAGCTCTGGTCGGTGTTTTACAGCGCCGTGCGTGCGGCCGTGATCCACAAGAACCTGGACCTCACGGTTCAGGCCGGCGAACTGATGTCCATCGTCGGCGGCTCCGGCAGCGGCAAGACCGTGCTGCTGCGCCAGATCCTCGGGCTGGAAAAGCCGGCGCGCGGACAGGTCACGGTGCTGGGGCAACCCGCCGCACAAATGGGCGCCGAAGGCGCTGCCAGCCGCGTCGGCATGCTGTTTCAGCACGGCGCGCTGTTTTCTGCCTTCACCGTGCTGGAGAACATCGCCTTTCCGCTGCGCGAACTCGGCACCCTGCCGCGCAGCTTGGTGCACGATGTCGCCATGGTCAAGCTGCAAATGGTCGGGCTCGATCCGGCGCAGGCGCACAAGATGCCAGCCGATCTGTCGGGCGGCATGGTCAAGCGCGTGGCGCTGGCGCGCGCGCTGGTGATGGACCCGCCCCTGCTGCTGCTCGACGAGCCCACCGCCGGGCTCGACCCCGACAGCGCCGACGCCTTTTGCGCGCTGCTGCGCTCCCTGCACCGCGAACTCAGCCTTACCGTGCTGATGGTCACGCACGATCTGGACACCTTGTTTCAACTCAGCACCCGCATTGCCGTGGTGGCCGAGCGCCACATCGTGGCAGTCGGCACGCCGGCCCACGTGATGGCCTGCAAGCATCCCTTCGTGCATGAATTCTTCCTCGGCGAGCGCGGCCAGCGCGCCGCCTCCCTGTTGCACAAACCACCCGCGGCGGTGTAGAAAGAAAACCTCAGAGTCCAAACCATGGAAAACAAATCCCACGCCCTGGCCGCCGGCGCCTTCGTGCTGCTGCTGACCGCGCTGCTGACCGCGCTGGCGGTCTGGCTGACACGCGACACGCGTGAACTGCGCGTCTACGAAATCGCCAGCAAGGATGAAGTCACCGGCCTGCAAGCGCAGGCATCGGTGCGCTTCAAGGGTGTCACCGTGGGCAAAGTCAGCGGCATCGGGCTCGACCCGCAGGCCAGCGGCCAGGTGTTGATCCGCATCGCCATCGACGACAGCGCCCCCATCACCTCGTCGACTTTCGCCACCCTGGGTTTTCAGGGCGTCACCGGCCTGGCCTTTGTGCAACTCGACGACAGCGGCGAATCCAAAGTCGCGCTGAGCCCGGACGGTGGCGCCAGCGCGCGCATCCCCATGCGCGCCGGCCTGATGGCCAAACTCTCCAGCCGGGGCGAGAAGATCCTGCAGCAACTCGAAGAAAGCAGCAGCCGCGTCAATCAGTTGCTCAGCAGCGAGAACCAGAAAAAACTGGTCACGGCGATTGGCAGCCTGGGCCAGGCGGCTGACGGTCTGGCGCGGCTCTCAAGCGTTGCCGGCCAGGCGCTACCCGCGCTGGCGCAGGACGGCAAGGCCACACTGCAGTCCTTCAACGACAGTTCGGCCCGGGTTGGCGAGAGCGCCGACGAGGTGCGCGCCTCAGCGCGCTCCCTGCGCACCGTCACCGAGCGCATGAATGACAAAGGCGGCACGCTCGATCAGTTCGACGCCGCTGCTGCCGCTCTGGTGGGAACCGGCCAAACGCTCAACACCTCAACCCTGCCGCGCACCCACCAAACGCTGGACGACGCAGCGCGCAGCGTGCGCCAGTTTGGCCGAACCGCTGCCGGCGTGGGTGAGAACCCGCAGTCCGTGATCTTTGGCAACGCACCGATTCCGCCCGGCCCGGGCGAGAGCGGTTTTTCAGCACGCCCAGGCACACCATGAACAACACACACCCCTGCACAGCCCGGCAACGCGCGCGCATCGGCGCCATCAGCCTGGTGTTGCTGCTGGGCGCATGCGCCCTGCCCGGTCCGGCAACACGCCCGGCCGTTTACGACTTCGGGCCCGGCGCGCTGAGCGCCACAAGCAGCGACAGTGTCACCCCGCGCCCGGCGCTCGTGATCGAGCCAGTCGAAGCCCCTGCTGCGCTGGAGGGCAACGCCGTGCTGTACCGCCTGGCCTACGCCGACAACCAGCAACTCCAGCCCTACGCGCTGGCCCGCTGGAGCATGACGCCAGCACAACTGCTGGCGCAACGCCTGCGCGAGCAACTCGGCCAGCGCTATACCGTACTCAAGCCCGGTGATGGCGGCGCGGCCAACGCGCTGACGCTGCGCGTCGAACTCGAAGAGTTCAGCCAATTGTTTGCAACACCCACCAGCAGCATCGGCCTGCTGCGTTTGCGTGCCACTGCAACACCCTTCGTCGCAGCAGGGGGAAAGTTGGCGCAACGCAGCTTCGTCGTGCAGCGCAGCGCCACCAGCGCCGATGCGCCAGGTGGCGTGCGCGCCCTGACGCAAGCCACCGATGCGGCGTTGCAGGAACTTGACCGCTGGCTGCAGGAACTCGGCCGGCCTTAGACTGTCACACGCCAAAGTGCAAGGCATTTTGCTGCGCTGCCACGACACTGGCAAAAACGCAACACCTGATTTCGAAACCGCAAAAAATTGTTGATGTAAATCAACTGGCAACGATAGGATGAAAACTTGGCAACGTTTTACAAAATACCGGTTTATCCTCGGGCCCAGGTCTAACTTGGGAAACTCCCGGGAATATTTTTGACCGACTCAACCGCAAATTGAAAGGCATTGACATGAAATTCGCACAAATTCTGGCTCCCATCGCCATGGCTGCAATGGCAGTCGCCTCCACCAGCGCAATTGCCGCCGTGGACGCCGATGCAGCGGCTGCACTGTTCAAGAAGAACGATTGCAGCAAGTGCCACTCGATTGACAAGGCCAAGAAAGGCCCGGCCCTGAAGAAGATCGCCGCCAACCACAAGGGCAAGGCTGATGCGCAAGCCGCCATCATCAAGGCCATCACGACCGGACCCAAGGTCAAAATGGACGACGGCTCACAGGAAGACCACAAGATCATCGACACCAAGGATGCAGCCGCACAGAAGAACCTTGCCGACTGGATTCTGGCGCAGTAAAAGCTGACCGGCTGCATTGAGCGCAGGATGGTTCAAAGACATCAGGGATAGACTGCAGGCAAGCGACGGTTTACGCTGGCAGCTTGCCGCAGTTCGTGTCATGTCGGTCAACCAAGAATAGACGACGGAGAAAAAATGAAACATTCTTTGGCTCAATGGAGCACAGCCTTTTTGGTAACGGTCGCCATCGCCGGGTGCGGCGGCGGCAATGGCAACGGGGCGCCCCCGGTGACACCGGTCGTTCCGGTTGTTGCCGCCAATGCCGCCATCGCGGCAGCCAGCCTGCTGGCTGCCAACGACAGCGCGACCAACCCGGCCACATCTTTCACCGTGCTGCAGAACGCCGGCATCACGCCGGTGACCATCAACAGCCCGCCCAAGGTCAACTTCGTCGTCTTTTCGGATGGCAAGGTCAAGTCTGGCCTGACCGCCACCAATGTCAGCTTCGCGATTGCCAAACTGGTACCCGGCAGCAATGGCAACCCGGACCAGTGGGTCAACTACATTTACCGCACCCGACTTCCAGCCACTGCGGTCGCCGGTACGGTCTACACCGATGCGGTAAAAGCGACGCTTACGTCACCAGCATTTCCACTAGGGGTTCTTCAGGCCTACACCGACCCCAAAACTGCTGGCCAACTCGTTTACAACGCCGACGGTTACTACACCTATACCTTCAGCACCGACATCAAGGACGCACTGCAGACCAATGGCGTGGTGTTTGAACCCAACCGCACGCATCGCATTGCCATCCAGCTCAGCTACACCAATGCAGCGGGCGAAGCCATCAAGGTCAACCCCTATTTCGACTTCACGATTGACGCCAACGGCAAGTCCGTCGCCGTCACCGACCCGAGCAAGACGCGCAAGATGACGGATGTCGCATCCTGCAACGGTTGCCATGACAAGCTTGGGCTGCATGGCGGCGGTCGTGTGGATACGCAGTTCTGTGTCATGTGCCACAACCCACGCACCACAGACGCCAACAGTGGCAACGTGCTGACCCTCTCGACCATGGTGCACAAGATTCACGCCGGGCGTCTGCTGGCCAGCGGCGGCCAAAACTTCACCGTTCGCACGGCCGATTTTTCTGAAGTCGGTTTCCCACAAGACCTGCGCAACTGCGCGGTCTGCCATTCCGGCGCCAATGCATCCACCCCGCAAGGCGACAACTGGAAAACCCAGCCCAGCAAGGAAGCCTGTTTATCCTGCCACGCCAGCGCCGCTACGAGCAACTGGAACGCCACCCACACCGGCATCGCCATTTCGCGCAATGGAGCTGGTTCACTGGCCACTTCGCTGACCGATGGGCAATGCGTGGCATGCCATGGCGCAGGCTCAGTAGTTTCTGCACAAAATGTGCACTGGAATCAGGTTCAGGCCAACGCCGCCAAGTACAAGGTGAACATCGAAAGCGCAGTCTTCAACGACACCAGCGACCACAAGGCGCGCAGCGTGACGGTCAAGTACTTCCTGGCCGATCCGACCAATGGCAACGCCGCCTACAACCTTGTAACGTCCGATTGCACCTACACCGGCACCGCAGGCGCTTGTGTACCGGCCGGGACACGCCCGACCATCACCACGAAATTTGGCAACCTGCGCTTCTACCTCGCTTACCAGAACATGGTTGGTCAGACCGCCACAGTGACCGAGTATTCGGCCTACAACAACGGTGGCAGCGCAGCCGCTGCCTATCTGCACACTGGAACCAATGACGCCAGCAACCACTACACCGTGAACATTCCGGTGCCCGATGACAGCGCCATTGCCGTGACAAAAGGCACAGCGCGCGTGATCAGCATCGGACAGGTTGTGGAACATGAACTGGCGCCCGCGTCTGGGATCGATCCAAGACCTGAAAAAGTGCCAACCGTGCTCGTCAACACCGGCGTACAGCACAGCTACAAGGAACTGGCGCTGAGCGGCACCTTGCAGCCACGCCGCACCATCGTCAGCAATGACAAGTGCAATGTCTGCCACGGCCTGCTTGGAACCACTTCCGGCTCCAATACCCTGGCCAACGCCTTCCACGAAGGTGGCCGCAACACGGTGGAAGCCTGCGTTGTCTGCCATGATGCAAACCGGATGTCATCGACCCGCATGACCGATGGCTCGGATCTCAACGAGTCCTACCAGTTCAAGCGCATGATCCACGGCATCCACGGCAACAGCAAGCGCACCTTCCCGTTCACGCACGGCAACACAGTTGCGGGCAATTACTGCAACCCAGCCAACACCAGCGCCATTGCCGTGGCGGCATGCAACGGGACACTGAACTTCCTCACTGGTGTTGAAAACTACGCCGCCGAAGTCGCCTGGCCCGGGGTTGGCGCCAGCACCGGCATCAGCATCAACTGCAACGCCTGCCACGTCAATAATTCGTACAAGAGCGACCAGAGTCCGCTCGGTGCCGTGGTCAAGAAAGACGCTGGCGTCACCGACCCCGCGCTGTGGAAGGTGATCTCTCCCAAAGCCGCGACCTGCACCTCGTGCCATGATTCCCCAACGGCTCAAACGCACGTCATCAATTACGGCGGCGCCACGTATGGCTCCCGCACGCAAGCCGATGTGGGCACGCTGCTACCGGTTGCCACCGCTGTGCCGCGCGAATCCTGTGACGACTGTCACGCCAGTGGCGGCGCCAAGAGTGTGGACCTCGTCCACGGGCAGAAATAAGCATGAACAGCCGCACGTCGGTAACTGTTTTGAAGGGATTTGGGATGCGAATCAAGAGTTCATTGGCCATCGTCGGCCTTTGCCTGGCCGGCTTGCTTGGACCGTTCGGGCCTGCCTGGGCCGCCGATGAAGTCGGCGCCAAACTGTGCCAGACCTGTCATGACGAAGAAGACCGGCCCGACATCAGCAAGACCGCACACGGCTTCAGCGCCGATGCACGGGTACCAGACTGCATCAGTTGCCACGGCCCGAGTCCGACGCACGCGAAAAAGCCACCGGGCGCACCCACGCAACCCAAGCCGGACCGCCTGTTCAGCAAGGCCTCACCACTGTCGGCGCACGAGCGCAGCGCAGCCTGCCAGAACTGCCACGTCAACGACACCAAGCGCGCCCTGTGGGCTGGCAGCCAGCACGATGCCGCCGATGTGGCCTGCAATTCCTGTCACAAGGTTCATGACAACAAAGACGCGGTACGTGATCGTGCAACCCAGGCCGAAGTCTGCTACACCTGCCACAAGGAGCAGCGTGCCCAGATGAACAAACCCTCGCACCATCCGGTGCCCGAGGGCAAGATGGTCTGCTCCGATTGCCACAACCCGCACGGCTCGGCCGGCCCCAAACTGCTCAAGCGCGACAGCGTCAACGACACCTGCTACACCTGCCACGCCGAGAAGCGCGGCCCGTTTGTGCACCAGCATGACCCGGTGGCCGAAGACTGCAGCAACTGCCACACGGTGCACGGCAGCGTGGTTTCGCCCATGCTCAAGACGCGTGCGCCGATGCTGTGCCAGCAATGCCACACGCCGCACGCAACCGGCAAGGTCGGCGCCATCGGTGTGCCACCAGTCGGAACCAGTGGCAAAAACACCGCCAATCTCTGGCAAGGCCGTAGCTGCCTGAACTGCCACACGCAGATTCATGGCTCCAACAACCCGTCGAGCACGAACTCGACGCTACCGCTATTCATGCGCTGAGGCACGGAGAAAAATGATGAGCACATCGATTTTTTCATTACACTTTCGGCGCAGCGCGATCGCCATTGCGGTCGGCGCTGTCTGCCTGGCAGCACTGGCGCACAGCGCGAGCGCCCAAACCATCATCAGCGTTGGAGCGGGCGCCGTCAGCGGCAGCAGCGCGGACCGCGCACTGTTTGGCCAGTACAACGGCCTGGGCGGCGACCGCAAAGCGGTTGCAACGCTGGGCATTGACTACAGCCTGCGTGACCAGGACGCCAGCCAGTGGCTCGACATCAAAGGCAGCAACCTGCTTGGCAACACACGCGAACTCGGGCTGGTCTGGAAGGACCCGGGCAGTTGGAAGATCAACGCCAACTATGGCGAACTGGTTCGCTACGACCCCCGAAGCATCAACACCGGTCTGGTCGGCGCCGGCTCCACGACACCGCAGGTGGTCTCAGTTGCGTCGGGCGCCGGGAGCGATTTGACGCTGCAGACTAAACGCACCAGTCTGGGTCTGGGCCTGACCAAGATCATCAGCCCCGCCTGGCAATTCGCGCTGGATCTCAAGACCGAGAAAAAAGAAGGCTCACGCCTCTTTGGCACTGGCATGAACTGCCCGTCCGTGATTGCGCTGACCGAATGTGGCAGCAACACCGGCTGGGCCCTGCTGATGCTGCCTGAACCGATCAATGCCAGCACCAGCCAGGTTGAAGCCCGCGTCAACTACGCGATGGCAGGCCTGCGCGTCAGTCTGGGCTACTACGGCTCGTATTACCGCAACGGCAACACCACGCTCAACGCCAGCGTGCCCGGCAGTCTGAACAGCAACGCCGGCCTGATTGGCATCCTCAATCAACCCCTGGCGCTGGCACCGGACAATCAGGCAAACCAGGTCGATCTGAGCGGCAGCTACGACCTGACCGCCAGCACGCGAGCAAGCTTCAAGATCGCCCGCGCTGTTGCCACGCAAAGCCTTAACTTCCTGGGAGCCGGTTTGACTGGTGCACCAACCGGCGTGACCAACCTGGGTGGCGAGGTGGTCACCAGCCTGGCCAAGCTCAGCCTGACATCGCGCCCGATGCAGCAACTCTCGCTGCTGGCCGACTGGCGCTACGAGAACAAGCAGGACAACACGCCGACCGCGCTCTACAACGCCGAGGGGCCTCTGCAGTACACCAACCAGACTTTCCCGAACCGCAAGACCAAGGGCAAGCTGCAGGCAAGTTGGCAGTTTGACAGCGTTTATCGCGGCACGCTCGGCGCCGACTACGAAGCCATTGACCGCGGTGTCTTCAATGCCACCAGCGCCATCGCCGGTGTCAGCGCACTGCGGCAAGAAACAACCGAGACCGGCGTTCGCGCGGAAGTACGCCGGCGCCTGGCCGACAACGCCAGCGGCGCGTTGACTGTATCGAGCAGCAAGCGCACCGGCTCCAACTGGCTCAAGGACAACAACGGCCTGGGCGTAACCGAAGTTACCGACCCGACCAATCCGGTGCTGGGTCTGCCAACGACGGCGATCCTGCCACCAACGCTGGGCGACCGCAAGCGCAACAAGGTCAAGCTCTTCGCCGACTGGCAGCCGACCGAAGAACTGGCGCTGCAATTCAACGCCGAGAGTGGCAAAGACCAGTACAACGTGCCCACAGCCTACGGCCTGCAGGACAGCGGCATGAATCTGCTCAGCGTGGACTGGACCTATGCCTTGTCCGACACCTCAGCCCTCAATGGTTATGTGTCGCGCGGCAAGCAAACGTTCAATCAGGCGGTGCCAGCAGGTTACCTGATGGCCTTCGACAACACCAGCCTCAATGCCAGCATCGGCTTTACCGGCAAAGCCAACGCCAAGCTTGAACTCGGTGGCAACCTGCTCTTCGTCAATGACAGCAGCGTTTACGCCCAGGGTCTTGACGCCGCCGCCGACGCCTACAGCGCAGCGCTGCTGGCATCGACCGGTGGCTTGCCCGACATTGTGTACCGCCAGACCGCGCTCAAGCTGTTTGGCAAATACGCGCTGGACAAGACCTCGTCGCTGCGCGTTGACCTGATCCACCAGCGCAACAGCATCAACGACTGGGCCTGGCCGTTTGCCTACTCGGACGGCACCACGGTGACACAGCAGCCAACGCAAAACGTCAGCTACATCGGCGTGAGCTACAGCTACCAGTTGCCCTGAGCGTCAAAACTGCTTTGAAAGCCGCATCTCCGCAAAGAGATGCGGCTTTCTACTTTTTGCCGAAGTCAGTACAATTGTTTCAAATATCGTTTCATCATATTGCA
>CAITXW010000135.1 GCA_903896425.1 uncultured beta proteobacterium
CCATCATTGAATCAAGACCCTGCTTGTGGCTCACGCCCGACAAGGCCACAGCCAACGACATTCTGCCCTAAGAAATATGACACAAACCCCTGATCGCAACCTGGCCCTGTTCGAGCGTGCCAAACACGTCATCCCCGGCGGCGTCAATTCACCGGTGCGCGCCTTCAAGGCCGTTGGCGGCACGCCACGTTTCGTGCAGCGTGCGCAAGGGGCCTACTTCTGGGACGCCAACGGGCAGCGCTACATCGACTACATCGGCTCCTGGGGCCCCATGATTCTGGGCCACGGCCACCCGGCTGTGGTCAAAGCGGTGCAGGACGCCGTGCTCGAAGGTTTTTCCTTTGGCGCGCCGACCGAGCGCGAAGTCGAACTGGTGGAAGAAATCCTGCGCCTGGTGCCATCGATGGACATGGTGCGCCTGGTCAGCTCCGGTACTGAAGCGGCAATGAGCGCGATACGCCTGGCGCGTGGTGCCACCGGGCGCAGCAAACTGATCAAGTTCGAGGGCTGCTATCACGGCCACGCCGACGCGCTGCTGGTGAAAGCCGGCTCCGGGCTTGCCACCTTTGGCAACGCCACCAGCGCCGGCGTGCCGCCCGAAGTGGTGCAGCACACCATCGTGCTGGAATACAACAACATCGAGCAACTCGAGCAGGCCTTTGTCCTGCATGGCAAGGAACTGGCCTGCCTGATGATCGAGCCGATCGCCGGCAACATGAATTTCGTGCGCGCATCCGTGCCTTTCGTGAAGCGCTGCCGCGAACTCTGCACCCAATACGGCGCACTGTTGGTGTTTGACGAGGTGATGAACGGTTTTCGGGTTGCGCTGGGCAGCGCACAAAGCGTTTATGCGCGCGCGCTGCCGGGCTTTGAGCCCGACATGACGGTGATGGGCAAGGTCATTGGCGGTGGCATGCCGCTGGCCGCCTTTGGCGCCAAGCGCGCCGTGATGGAACACTTGGCCCCGCTCGGCGCGGTCTACCAGGCCGGCACCTTGTCGGGCAACCCGGTGGCCACCGCCTGCGGTCTGGCCACACTGCACGAAATCAGCAAACCCGGATTTTTTGAGGCCCTGTCACGCAAGACAGGTGCGCTAGTCGATGGCCTCAAAGGCGCAGCCGCAGCCGAAGGCGTGCCATTTTGCGCCGACAGCGAAGGCGGCATGTTTGGTTTCTTCCTGCTCAGCGAGTTGCCACAGAACTACCCGCAAGTCATGAAGACCGACGGCAAGCGTTTCAACCAACTGTTCCACGGTTTGCTCGATCGCGGCGTTTACATCGCGCCTGCGTTGTATGAAGCAGGGTTCGTGAGTGCCGCGCACAGCGATGAGGATATCGCCGCCACCGTGGCCGTGGCGCGCGAGGTTTTCAAGTCTCTGTAGGCAGTCGCCCAGGCTCGGGCAAGGCTGCGTTGAGGGAAGAAAAGAAATCCCGGTCCGCGATCAAGACGTGGCGCGCCACCACTTCGTGCACCAGGTACTGGAACAATTCGCCCACGCCAACGCTGCCGCCGTGAAAACGCGTCAGCAGGTCCCGGGCCCCGGCCAGCAGAATGCGGTGGCGCTGGGCATGTTCAGCAGCGCCGGCATAGCCGGCCCGCTTGATGATGTCTTCTTCGTCCTGAAAATGGCGTGCAATGTCGGCAACAAAAACCTGCACCAGTTTCTCAACTTCGTCTGCCGGTCGCCCGTCAAACGCAGCGCCCAGGAGTTTGTTGGCATCGATAAACAGTGTCTGATGTTGCGCGTCGATCAGCGGGTTGCCGCTTTCATAGGCACGGCGCCAGATCAACTGCACCAATTTCATGGGTGTGCGCGACACCAGCGTGCCAGGCAGCAGCGAAGCCAGCGCCACCTGAACCTGGTTGCGTCCCCCGTGTTTGGCATGGTAGAGGGCCTCATCTGCCGCACGCAACAAACTCTCTGCATCCTCGTACAGGCGCTCGGTCTGGACTGCAAGGCCAACGCTGACAGTCACCTTGCCACTGGGTGAATTCAGATGCCTCAGGCCGAGTGCCTCGACCGCCTGGCACAGGTTCTGTGCCAGTTTCTGTGCATCCGATGCCTCGGTATCAGGCAGTATCAACAAAAACTCTTCGCCACCATAGCGAACCGCCAGATCACCAGCACGCGCGGCACACACCGCAATGGACTGAGCGACCTGCTGCAGACAAACGTCGCCGGCCTGGTGGCCATACTGGTCGTTGTAATTCTTGAAATGGTCAATGTCAATCATGACCAGTGCGAGTGCCTGACCGGAACGACTGGCCCGACTCCATTCACTGGTGAGGACTTCGCGCATCCGGCGCCGGTTCGCCAGACCGGTCAGCTCGTCGCGGGTGGCCAACAAGCGGTTCAGGTTGTCGGCGCGGTCCTTGGACATGAGCACAAAACCAATCGACAGCAGCATCAAAATTGTCAATACAGCGAAACCGCTCACGGCTTGTATCGGAGTCGACGTTGTCAGCGAGACAATGGCTGCCGGGTCACCCTGGGTTGCCCCGGCGGCCCGCAGCAACAATAGCGTCAACGCAATGACCAGCCCAACGATCACAAAATACTTGCCGCGGCCCGGTGTTTCATGCCGCATGTGCCACATGAATAACAAAGACAGAAGAACCTGGACAGCGCCGATCAGGCTGGTTCCAATAATGCGCGCGACCAGCTGATCAAACAGCAGCACAAAGCTGACACCTGTCAGCACAACGGGCGTCCATATCAAGGCTCGCGGCGCCGGACGGTGGCAGAACTGATAAAGGCCTTCGGCGAAAACAGCCCAGCTGCAGGCACGGCACAGGATGTAGATCAGAAAGGAACCGAATTCGCCCAGTGTCCCGGTCTGCGTGACAAAGAAGTAGGATATCGCGTGCAGGGCCAGCCCCACGGCCCAGTACGTCATGCCGTCGCGCTGGTGCCAGTTTGCGACCGCACCCACCGATATCGCCATCACCAGACCCGTCACCATGATCACCAGCAGCAGGGTTTGGAAGTGCACTGTCATACCCAGGCTCCAACCCGGTCAAGGTGCAGCACGGTTCCCAGAAGCATCACTGACGGTCCGTCAATGCCTGAAATGCCGCACGCCGGAAAACACCATGGCCACGCCTCGCTCGTCGGCAGCGGCGATCACTTCCGCGTCGCGCATCGAGCCGCCCGGTTGAATGACGCAGGTCGCTCCGGCATCGACCACCACGTCCAGGCCATCGCGGAACGGGAAGAAGGCGTCGCTGGCCACCACCGTACCGGCCAGCGACAAGCCGGCATGCTCGGCCTTGATGCTGGCGATGCGGGCGGAATCGAGCCGGCTCATCTGACCGGCGCCAACGCCCATCGTCATACCGCCCTTGCAGAACACGATCGCATTGCTCTTGACGTACTTGGCCACCTTCCACGCGAACAGCAAGTCCTGCAACTGCTCGGGTGTCGGTTGCTTTTTCGTGACCACCTTGAGATCGGCCAGCGCCAGCTCATGGTTGTCGGCGCTCTGCATCAGAAGACCCGAGCTGACGCGCTTGATCTCGACCGCGTTGCGGCCCGGGCTGCCGTCAGCCGGCAAGCTGATTTTCAGGATGCGCACGTTGACCTTGCTCTTGAAGACTTCCAGCGCAGCCGGCGTGTAATCCACCGCCATCAACACCTCGACGAACTGCTTGGAGACCTGCAGCGCGGCGCGCTCATCAAGCGTGCCATTGAACGCGATGATGCCGCCAAAGGCCGAGGTCGGATCAGTCTGGAACGCCTTGCTGTAGGCTTCCAGCGCGTCCACACCCACCGCCACCCCACAGGGGTTGGCGTGCTTGACGATGACGCAGGCCGTGGTGCTGCTGCCACCGGCGCCAAAGCTCTTGACGCACTCCCACGCCGCATCGGCGTCGGCAATGTTGTTGTAGGACAGTTCCTTGCCCTGTAGCTGCTGCGCCGTTACCAGTGAGCCCGCAGCCGGATGAATGTCACGATAGAAAGCGGCCTGCTGGTGCGGGTTCTCGCCATAGCGCAAATCCTGCAATTTAATGAACTGGCTGTTCGCCTGGGCCGGGAACATCTGGCGCGTCGGTGTGCTGTTGCCGGCTTCGAAGTTGACCGACGACAGGTAGTCGCTGATGGCGCCGTCGTACTGGCTGATGCGGTTGAAGGCGGCCACTGACAAAGCAAACTTTGTCTGTTCAGTGAGTTTGCCATCGGCCTTGAGTTCGGCCAGCACTTGCGCGTATTGCGAGGCATCGGTCAACACGCCAACATCCTTCCAGTTCTTGGCTGCGCTTCGGACCATCGCCGGGCCACCGATGTCGATGTTCTCGATCGCATCTTCCAGCGTGCAACCCGGCTTGGCCACCGTGGCCTCGAACGGGTACAGATTGACCACCAGCAGGTCAATGGTGTCGATGCCGTGCGCCTGCAAGGCCGCCATGTGCTCGGGCAGATCACGCCGCGCCAGCAGGCCGCCGTGTACCTTGGGGTGCAGGGTCTTGACGCGGCCGTCAAGCATCTCGGGAAAGCCGGTGAGCGCAGCCACTTCCGTTACCGGCAGGCCGTTGTCACTCAAGAGCTTGGCCGTGCCACCGGTCGAAATCAGTTTGATGCCCAGCGCGTGCAGGGCGCGCGCGAAGTCCAGGATGCCGGTTTTATCGGAGACGGAAAGAAGTGCGTTCATGAATTTTAAAAAGGTGAAAGTCCTGCCAGCCAGGACGACAGTTCTGGCTACCTGAGAAGCTTGTGCTCAAGCAGTTTTTTGCGCAAGGTGTTGCGATTCAATCCCAGCCACTGCGCTGCCTTGGATTGGTTGTTGTCGGTTTGGCGCATCACCACTTCAAGCAGGGGCTTCTCCACCACTGTGATCAGCATGCCGTACATGCCGTCGGGTTCGGTACCGCGCAGATCCCTGAGGTAGCCCTCCAGGCTGGTCTGCACGCATTCCTGTATATGCTTTTTGCTCATGCTGTCGTATCCATGTATTTTTCTTCTACTCGCCCGGCCAGATCATACGGGACGGCATCGGGCAGCCGGTCCATGGACTGGCTCAGTTGAGCGAAATAGTCGGTCACCGCGGCCAACTGCAGCTCACAGTCTTCGATCCGGTTCATGCGCTGGCGAAATTCTTCGCCACCGGGCAGCGACGCCACGTACCAGCCAATGTGTTTGCGCGCGCTCCTGACGCCCAGAAACTCGCCGTACAACGCGTAATGGTCAAGCAGATGGGCCAGTGCCAGTTGCCTGACTTCGGCCACCAGCGGCGGCGCCAGCCGCTGGCCTGTGGCCATGAAGTGGGCGATCTCGCGAAACAGCCAGGGCCGGCCCTGCGCCGCACGCCCGATCATCACGGCGTCAGCCCCGGTCAGGGCCAGCACCGTGCGCGCCTTCTCGGGTGAATCGATGTCGCCATTGGCCACCACCGGCACGTTCACGGCGGCCTTGACGGCGGCAATCGTGTCGTACTCGGCCGCGCCACGATAAGCCTGTTCGCGTGTGCGCCCGTGCACCGTGATCATCTGCACGCCGGCACGCTCGGCGGCGCGCGCCAGCACAACGGCATTCTTGTGCGCCTGGCACCAACCGGTACGCATCTTGAGGGTGACCGGAACAGCGCGCGGCGCGCACACCGCCACCACCGCTTCAATGATGGACAGGGCCAGCGCTTCATCCTGCATGATGGCCGACCCAGCCCATTGGTTGCAAACCTTCTTGGCCGGGCAGCCCATGTTGATGTCGATGATCTGGGCGCCCTGATCAATGTTGTAGGCCGCCGCCTGCGCCATCATCGGCGCCTGCGCGCCAGCGATCTGCACTGCAATGGGACCGCTTTCGCCTTCGTGATTGGCGCGCCGCAGAGACTTGGGCGTGTGCCACAAATCCTGCTTGCTGCTGAGCATCTCGCTCACAGCGTAGCCCGCGCCGAGACGCCGGCAAAGCTGGCGAAAAGGGCGATCGGTCACACCCGCCATCGGCGCGACAAAGAAACGGTTGGCAGGAATAAATGGACCGATGTTCATGCGAGCGACCGATTCTAACTGCCTGATTTTTCAGCACATGAACATTGCCTATACTCGATTCACCCATGCAAGCCTGGCTCGAACACCTCCTCGCACTGCTGGCTCTGCCCGAGTACGGTTTGAGCACGGTGTTTGTTGTGTCCTTCGTTTCCGCCACACTGCTGCCAATGGGCTCAGAGCCGGCGGTATTCGGTCTGGTCAAACTCAATCCCGACTTATTCTGGTCGGCCATCGCAGTTGCCACCATTGGCAACACGCTGGGCGGCGCCCTGACCTGGGCCATGGGTTTGGCATCACACCAGGTGGTGGACCGCTACCAGCACTCCAAACACCACCTGCGGGCACTGGACTGGCTGCAACGGCTCGGCCCCAAGGCCTGCCTGCTGGCCTGGCTGCCAGTGGTGGGCGATCCGCTGTGCGCAGTCGCAGGCTGGCTCAAACTGCCGTTCTGGCCCAGCGTGGCCTACATGGCGATTGGCAAGTTTGGACGCTATGTGGTGATGACGGCGGCGCTGCTGGGAATTTTCTAGCCGGTTTTAGGGGCTGAACAGGAAGTTCATCACGTCGCCATCCTTGACGATGTATTCCTTGCCTTCGCTGCGCATCTTGCCCGCATCCTTGGCGCCCTGCTCACCCTTGTAGGCGATGAAGTCCTCGTAGGCAAAGGTCTGGGCGCGGATGTAGCCTTTTTCAAAATCGGTGTGGATCACGCCAGCCGCCTGCGGGCCGGTGTCGCCGACATGAATGGTCCAGGCGCGCACTTCCTTGACGCCGGCCGTGAAATAGGTTTGTAGTCCCAGCAGTTTGTAGGCTGCCACGATCAGACGGTTCAGGCCCGGCTCACTCTGGCCGATCTCGGCCAGAAACATCTTCTTGTCCTCGTCCTCCATGTCGGCCATCTCGGCTTCCATCTTGGCGCAGATTGCCACCACCGGCGCGTTCTGCGCTGCGGCGTAGTCTTTCAGACGGTCCAGAAAAGGGTTGTTCTCAAAACCATCTTCCGACACATTGGCCACGAACATTGCCGGCTTGGCCGTGATCAGAAAGAACTGCTTGAGCAGCGGCAACTCCTCCTTGCTGAAGTCGAGCGTGCGCACGGGTTTGGCCTCATTGAGCGCGGCTTGGCATTTCTCCAGAAGCGCGACCAGTTTGATCGACTCCTTGTCGCCCGAACGCGCGGTCTTGGTGACACGGTGCAAGGCCTTCTCGACCGCGGTCAGATCGGCCAGACAAAGTTCGGTCTGAATCACCTCGATGTCGGAGATCGGATCGATCTTGCCGGCGACGTGAATCACGTTGTCGTCCTCGAAGCAGCGCACCACGTTGACGGTGGCGTCGGTCTCGCGGATGTGCGCCAGAAACTTGTTGCCCAGACCTTCACCGGTGCTGGCACCGGCAACCAGTCCGGCAATGTCAACAAACTCAACAATGGCGCGCTGAACCTTTTGTGGTTTCACGATGGCGGAGAGCGCGTCAAGCCGCGCATCCGGCACCTCGACGATGCCCACATTGGGCTCGATCGTGCAAAAGGGATAGTTCTCGGCCGGTATGCCAGCCTTGGTCAGCGCGTTGAACAGGGTCGATTTACCGACGTTGGGCAAGCCCACAATGCCACATTTCATGAAAATCCTTAAATATCAATACCCCGACGCGCGTCAATTGGCGCCATCGCGAAGAGCAGGAAAAACCACCGCAGACACTGTGTCAGCACGGTTTTTTGTCCTCGTTTTGTCCTGGATGTAAGGGGTCGATTGTACTGAGCAGCGGATAATGGCCCCAAGAATTACGCATTCAGTTTTCGTGTACCCCAACCAGGATCATCCCCATGCCACTCGTCGTCTTCAATCAAAAAGGTGGCGTCGGGAAATCCACCATCACCTGCAACCTGGCTGCCATCAGTGCCAGCCAGGGTTTACGCACCCTGGTCATTGACCTTGACCCACAGGGCAATTCAAGCAGTTACTTGCAAGGCGACCAGGCCGATGCGGGGCAAGCCACGATCGCCGGACTTTTTGAGCATGCCCTGAGCTACAGCTACCGCGTGCTGCCGCCTGAAAAGTTTGTCGTGCACACCCCGCACGAGGGGCTTGATTTGATGGCATCGAGTCCGGGCCTCAATGAGCTGGCAACCAAACTCGAATCACGCCAGAAGATCTACAAGTTGCGCGAAGCCCTGCAGCAATTGTCCAAGGTCTATGACCGCATCTACATTGACACGCCACCGGCCTTCAACTTCTACACCCGTTCCGCGTTGGTTGCCGCAGACGGCTGCCTGATCCCGTTTGACTGTGACGAATTTTCACGTCAGGCGCTCTACACCCTGCTGGAAAACGTGCAGGAAATCCAGGCTGACCACAATCCGAAACTGCGAGTCAAGGGCATCGTCGTCAATCAGTTTCAACCCCGCGCCAAGCTGCCCCAACGCATCGTCGATGAACTGATTGCCGAAGGCTTGCCGGTGCTACAACCCTATCTATCCTCATCCGTTCGGATTCGTGAATCACACGAGCGATCCCTGCCCATGATCTACCTGGATCCCCAGCACAAACTGACACAGGCTTTTGTCGCCTTGCACGCTGCGCTGGGCTAGACGCCAGATTCAGCGAGTGGTGCTTGTTCGCTGTAAAAGCGGACCGCATTGCGCCCGGCTTCCTTGGCCTGGTACATGGCAATATCGGCGCGCTTGATGCATTCCTCTTCCGAGAACGCCATGCCGAGGAACAGCGCAACGCCAATGCTGGCGCTGCAGCGGTGTTCGATGACCCGCTGCGGACGGTCCGCATCCGCCGCGAGGGTTAACACATAGGGCGCAGCCAACAGCTCACGAATCTTTTCGGCCAACACAAGCGCCTGCGCCTGCGCCGCCACTCGGTTCGGCGCCAAATCCATGAACAGCACGACAAACTCATCGCCGCCAAAACGCGCCACCGCATCAACCTCGCGCACACAACTCTTGAGCCGCGCCGCCACCTCCACAAGCAGCAGGTCACCCGCGCCATGACCATAGGTGTCATTGAGGGTCTTGAAGTTGTCCAGATCAAAAAACATCAAGGCGCCATAGTGCCCGCTGCGCTTGCTTGCCAGCAGGGCTTGGGTCATGCGTTCTCGCAGCAGCAGTCGGTTCGCCAGGGCGGTCAACGGGTCGTAATACGCCAGTTGCCGCACGATTTCTTCGCTGCGTTTGCGCTCAGTGATGTCAACAATGACACCGAGGATGCCGCGATCCTGCCCGTGCGCGTCCACAAAACGCGTGGCGGTCAGATGCCCCCAGAACAGGCTGCGGTCACTGCGCAGGTACATCCGGTCCAGATTCAGGGTTGAGATCGAACCATCCAGCAGTTCCCCTTTTTGGCGGCGCACCGCCTCGCGGTCAGCCGGTTCAACCAGGGCCACGTATTCCAGTTCAAGCAGCGACTGCACCGAGTAGCCAAACATCTCGGCCATGCGATGGTTGGCTTGCGTGATACGCCCCTGCGGATCGATCAAAAAGATCGCCACGCTGGAAGTGTCAAGCACTTTTTGCAACAAGGCCTCGCGCTGCCCCAGTTCTGACTGCAGGCGATTGAAGCCGCGGATCAGGTTGCCGATTTCGTCCTCGCGCGCTATCGGCAGCGGTTGCCAGATCTGCCTGGCATCGGCCACCGCGCTCAGCGCATCGGACGCGGCCAGCAGCGGTGCCAACTGGCGCTTGAGCATCCACCAGATCAAACCACCGGCCAGCAGGGTCAGCAGCAGGGTACCCAGGGACAGGCGCAGTTGCATGGCACGAATCGGTGCAAAGGCTTCATCGGTCGGCAAAGAAACCACGAGTCCCCAACTGGTCATGGGAATCGACGTCATCGAACTCAGAACCTCGACGCCCTGCGCACTGATTCCGATGGCAGTTTGGGTTTCGCCCTGAACATGCCTGTCAATCAACCGATTGACGCCCGATGCTGGCAAAGGCTGCATGATGCGGCTCTTGTCATTGGCTGCAACGATCACGCGATCTTCGGGCGCCAGCAGCACGTAAGCACCGGACTTGCCATAGCGGTTTCCAACCAAATCTTCCAGGAAATTTGCGGCCACCAGATTGGTCAGGCCCGCAACCGCGCCAATGACCTTTCCCTGTGTGTCACGAATCGGCGCCGCCATGCCCAACACCGGAGCCGCCAGTTGCGGGTCCATCGCCACTCGACCGATCATTGACTTTGACTGGGTGAGGGCCCGTGTCACATAGTCGTGATGCAGGTAGCTTAAACCGCGCCGCTGTGCGGTAGCGGGCTCGGATGCGAGCGCCACGCCATCGAGTCCGGTGACGATCACACCCGCGTTAAAAAGTTCCTGAAAAATGGGCCGCCGGTCGAGATTGGCCTGCAAGGCCGCCGGATTGAGCAGCAACGCTGGATTAATGCCGGCAGCGACCTTTTCCAGCGCATCCATGCGGTCGCGCAACTCGTGGTTGACAGAAGTGGCGACCAGTTTGAGCGTGGACGACTGCTGTTCACCCACCACCTGCAGCATGTTTTCCTGCACGATGCGACTGGTATAGAACGACAAGGACCAGATGCTGATCAGGGAAATGAGCAGCGTGAAAATTGTCACCCGGGTCTTAAGCGAGTTCCTGCTAAGCGCGTTGGATGTCATATCAATGCTGGGGCAGCCACCGGGTACTGGGCCGCAAAAGTTCGCGCCATTATCCCCCGTGGAACCAATGTCTACCTGAGCCAACAGCCGCCTTCTACAATCCCTTGCATGACACAAGCTTTTGACATTTGCATACGCGGCGGCGGCATTGTCGGCAGCACGCTGGCGCTCTTGCTGGCGCGCGAGCGGCTGCACGTTGGTCTGGTCAGGCAAGCGGCCAAGACAGGATCGGACGGCGCAGCGCCGGACGATGACGTGCGGGCCTACGCCCTCAACGCCAAATCACGTGCCTTGCTGGAATCGCTGCGCTGCTGGCCCGACGCCGCGCATGCAACCGAAGTGCTGAGCATGCAGATCAAGGGCGACGAAGGTGGCGAGGTTAATTTTTCAGCCGCAGAACTGAACGTCCCGGGCCTGACCTGGATTGTTGACGTGCCGGTGCTCGAAGCCCGCCTGGCCGAGGCCGTGCGCTATCAGCCGCAGATCGAGGTACTCGATACGCCGCAAGCAGCCGCGCTGACCATCATCTGCGAAGGCAAGACCAGCAGCACGCGCGCCGAGTTCGGCGTCGATTTTCAGGTGACACCTTATCCGCAGCGCGCCATTGCGGCACGCCTGCGCTGCGAGCGAGCGCATGGCCAATGCGCGCGGCAGTGGTTTTCGCAAGGAGAAATCCTGGCTTTTCTGCCACTCGACGGGCCGCAAGGAAACTCGGTGGCCGTCGTCTGGTCTGTCAAGGAGGACAACGCGCAAGCCTTGCTCGACGCTGAAGCCGCGGTGTTTTGCCAGAAGATCGAAGCAGCAAGCCAGGGCTGCCTGGGCCACGTGACATTGAGCAGCGCACGCAGCGCCTGGCCCTTGCAAAAGGCAAGCGCCGAGCGTTGGGGCGGCGTTCATGATGGCAAGGCCTGGGCTTTGGCGGGCGATGCAGCGCACAACGTGCACCCACTGGCCGGGCAGGGACTCAATCTGGGTCTCTCCGATGTAGCGGCCCTGACCAGGGTCGTGCATGAACGCGAATACTGGCGCAGCGTCGGTGATGAAAAACTGCTGCGCCGCTATGAGCGTTCACGCCGTGCCGAGGTCGCCGCAATGGGCGCCGCCATGGACGCTCTGCAACAGTTGTTCTGGCACAGCGGCGCGCCCTTGCAGAGCCTGCGCAACTGGGGCATGAACGGGTTTGAGCACAGTGGCGCAGTCAAACAATGGGTGGCGCGCCAGGCCATGGGTTTTTAAATGTCGGGTTTGCGAAGGAACACTATGCTATTGATCAAGACCGCCTTGTTGGCCTGCACCCTGCTGCTGACCAGCGGCGCCGGCGCGCAAGAGGCCACGCTTCGCAAGAACCTGACCGAGCGTCTGCCGCAATTGCAAAAAATCGAGGAAGTCTCCAAGACGCCAATGCCCGGTCTGTTTGAGGTCCGCGTCAACGGCACCGATATTTTCTACACCGACGCTGAAGGCAACTACCTGATCCAGGGCAGCCTGATCGATACCCGGCAACGCCGCAACCTGACCGAAGAGCGCGTCGACAAACTCACCGCCATCAGTTTTGATGCCCTGCCCTTCAAGGACGCCTTCACCATCGTGCGCGGCAACGGCAAGCGCAAGCTCGCCGTCTTCGAAGACCCTAACTGCGGCTACTGCAAACGCTTCGAGCGCGACCTGCAAAAAGTGGACAACGTCACGATCTACATGTTCCTCTATCCGATCCTGAGCGCCGATTCAACCGAGAAATCCAAGCACATCTGGTGCGCCAAAGATAAAGCCAAAGCCTGGCAGGACTGGATGGTGCGCGACAAGCCAGCCGCCGTGGCGAGTTGCGACAGCACGGCGCTTGATCGCAACGTCGAAATCGGCCACAAGCACAAGATCAACGGCACGCCGACCCTGATCTTCAGCAACGGCACGAGGGTGCCGGGCGCCATCGCCTCAGCCGAAGTTGAGAAATACCTCGCCGACAGCAAAAACTGATGCACACCGCTGCCCTGCACTACCAGGTCCGCCTGCTTGACCTGCACGCCCACCTGTACCAGGTCACCCTGCGCATCGCCAAGCCCCGCGCCACACAACAGCTCAGTCTTCCGGTCTGGATTCCGGGCAGCTACCTGGTGCGCGAATTTTCCAAAAATCTGCAGCGTCTGCAGGCACGTCAGGGCAGCCGCCAGATCGCGCTGACCCAGCTAGACAAATGCAGTTGGCAGGTGCAGTGCGACAGCGCCAAGCCCCTGCTGCTGAGCTATGAGGTCTACGCGTTCGACAACTCGGTGCGCACGGCCTGGCTCGACGCGAGTCGCGGTTTCTTCAATGGCAGCAGCCTGTTCCTGCAAGTGCAGGGGCAGGAACAATCACCCCACGCGCTGGAACTGTTCTCCAGCAAGGCCAGTGCTGGCTGGCAGGTCGCCACCGGTCTGACGCCCGACAAAATCAAGAAGAATGGCTTTGGCAGCTACACGGCTGCCAACTATGACGAACTGGTTGATTGCCCGGTGGAGATGGGAGCTTTCTGGAGCGGCTCGTTCGTCGCTGCCGGCATCAAGCACCGCTTTGTTGTCGCCGGTGCGCCACCCAGTTTTGACGCTGCCACGCTGCTGGCCGACACGCAAAAAATCTGCGAAACCGAAATCAGGTTCTGGCATGGCGACAAAGCCGGTAAACGTGCACGCAGCAAGCCACCGCATCAGAACTACCTGTTCATGCTCAACGCCGTGGGCGATAGCTACGGTGGTCTGGAACACCGCAACTCGACGGCGCTGATCTGCACGCGCAAGGACCTGCCGCGTCTGGACGCTCCGAAACAAAAGCCCGATGGCTACATCACCTTGCTGGGTCTGATCAGCCATGAATATTTCCACACCTGGAACGTCAAGCGCCTGCGCCCGGCGGAATTTTCCACTTATGACTATTCCCGCGAGAACTACACACAACTGCTCTGGTTCTTCGAAGGCTTTACCAGCTACTACGACGAACTGCTGCTCAAGCGCGCCGGACTGATCGACGACAAGACCTACCTCAAGCTGCTGGGCAAGACCATCAACCAGGTGTTGCAAACACCCGGGCGCGAAGTGCAAAGCGTGGCGCAGTCCAGCTTCGATGCCTGGACAAAGTACTACCGGCCCGACGAAAACACACCCAATGCCACGGTGAGCTACTACACCAAGGGCGCACTGGTAGCGCTGTGTCTGGACCTGAGCCTGCGCCAGCAGGGCAAGACCACACTGGACGCCGTCATGAGGGCGCTGTGGCAGCGCTGCCAGGCCGGCCCCATGACCGAGGCTGACCTGTGCGCCGTGCTGGCCGAGTGCTCGGGGCAATCCTATGACGCCGAGATTGCGCGCTGGGTGCATGGCACAGCCGACTTGCCGCTGAAGAAACTGCTCGAAGGCCAGGGCATCGAGGTGCGCGAGGAAGCAGGTCCGCTGACGCTGCGACTGGGTCTGCGCGTGAGCGACAACAACGGAATTCAGGTCAAGACCGTGCTGCGCGGCGGCGCGGCCGAGAAAGCCGGCTTCGCAGCCGGCGACGAGTGGCTCGGCGTCGAGGTCGGCACCGCCAAGTCGACAAGTCGCTGGCGCCTGAACACACTCGATGAACTCCTGCTGTACGCCGGCACGCACACCAGGATCAACGCCCTGGTGGCACGCGACAAGCGCCTGCTCACCCTGCGCCTGAACCTGCCCAAGACCGCAAAAAACTGGCAGTTGTCGCTGCGTGACAACGCGCTGGCTGCCAAGTGGCTCACTGAATTCAAACCAACCGGAGAACCCCATGACCTATGAAGTCATCACCGTCCGCACCGAAGCCGGCAAGGTCGGCATCATCACGCTGAACCGACCCAAGCAACTCAATGCGCTCAACGACCAGTTGATGACGGAGCTCGGCGCCGCCCTGAAAGCCTTTGACGCTGACCCGGCCATCGGCTGCATGATCATCACCGGCAGCGAGAAAGCATTTGCCGCCGGTGCCGACATCGGCGCCATGGCCAGCTACAGTTTCGCCGACGTTTACAAGGGCGACTACATCACGCGCAACTGGGAGCAGATCCGCAGCATTCGAAAACCCGTGATCGCCGCCGTCAGCGGCTTTGCGCTGGGTGGCGGCTGCGAACTGGCGATGATGTGCGACTTCATCATCGCCGCCGACAACGCGCGCTTCGGTCAACCCGAAATCAAACTCGGCGTCATCCCCGGCGCCGGCGGCACGCAACGCCTGCCGCGCGCCATCGGCAAGGCCAAGGCGATGGACCTGGCGCTGACCGGACGCATGATGGACGCCACCGAGGCCGAACGCGGCGGCTTGGTCAGCCGCGTGGTGCCGCTGGAGAAACTGATGGAAGAGGCCCTGGGCGCTGCATTGATGATCTGCGACTACTCGCAGATCGCCACCATGGCAGCCAAAGAATCGGTGAACCGTGCTTTTGAGAGTTCGCTCTTTGAGGGCATCCTCTTCGAGCGTCGCCTGTTCCATGCGCTGTTTGCCAC
>CAITXW010000136.1 GCA_903896425.1 uncultured beta proteobacterium
AGCGGCTCGACCTGGAAGATTTGCGCCGCGCGACCAAGGTGATCGCGCGCAGCCTGAAAGATTTACTTTAATAAAAAGGAGTTTCAGATGAGTCAAGAACTTTCCCCGGCAGAACATGCATTGCGCGAAGCAGCACGCGAATACCACCGAACGCCAACGCGCGGCAAGATTTCGGTGACACCGACCAAGCCGCTGCACAACCAGCGCGACCTGTCGCTGGCCTATTCCCCCGGCGTCGCCTACCCCTGCCTGGACATTGAGGCTGACCCCTCGCTGGTCAACGAGTACACCTCGCGCGGCAATCTTGTGGGCGTGATCACCAATGGCACGGCGGTGCTGGGCCTGGGCGACATCGGCCCGCTGGCATCCAAACCGGTGATGGAAGGCAAGGGCTGTTTGTTCAAGAAGTTTGCCGGCATCGACGTCTTCGACATTGAACTGGCCGAGCGCGACCCCGACAAGCTGATCGAAATCATCGCGGCGCTGGAACCCACGCTGGGCGGCATCAACCTCGAAGACATCAAGGCACCCGAGTGCTTCTACATCGAGAAGAAGCTGCGCGAGCGCATGAACATTCCGTTGTTCCATGACGACCAGCACGGCACCGCCATCATCTCCAGCGCGGCACTGCTCAACGGGCTCGAACTGGTGGGCAAGCGCATCCAGGACGTCAAGGTCGCGGTTTCGGGCGCCGGCGCGGCGGCCATCGCCTGTCTGGACGTCATGGTCGGCCTCGGTGTCACACGCGAGAACGTCTATGTCTGCGACTCCAAGGGCCTGGTCTATGAAGGCCGCCCTGGTGGCTACGACGAATCCAAAGCGCGCTTCGCGCAGAAAACCGAGCTGCGCACACTGGCCGATGTGATTGTCAAAGCCGACGTCTTCCTCGGCTGCTCGACCGCTGGCGTGCTGACGCAGGCCATGGTCAAGACCATGGCCGACAAGCCCATCATCCTGGCGCTCGCCAACCCGGAACCCGAAATCCGCCCGGAACTGGCCAAGGCCGTGCGGCCCGATTGCATCATTGCCACCGGACGCTCGGACTACCCGAATCAGGTCAACAACGTTCTGTGTTTCCCCTACATCTTCCGCGGCGCGCTCGACTGCGGCGCGACCAAGATCACCGAGGCCATGAAGCTGGCCTGCGTGCGCCAGATCGCCGACCTGGCCAAAGCCGACATCAGCGAAGAAGTGGCAACCGCCTACGCCGGCAAAGAACTGGTGTTCGGCTCGGAATACCTGATCCCGACACCCTTTGATTCGCGCCTGATCCTGCGCATTGCACCGGCGGTGGCGAAAGCCGCAGAAGAGTCCGGTGTGGCCACGCGTCCGATCAAGGACATGGAAGCCTACCGCCAGCAACTGTCGCGCTTTGTTTACCAAACCGGCATGTTCATGCGCCCGGTCTTCACGGCAGCCAAAGCGGTGCCGATGCCAGAAAAGCGCGTCGCCTACGCCGAAGGCGAAGACGAGCGTGTGCTGCGCGCCGTGCAAGTGGTAGTGGACGAAGGTCTGGCACGGCCGATCCTGATCGGACGCCCGGCCGTGATCGAGGCGCGCATGCTCAAAGCCGGGCTGCGCATTCGTCTGGGCAACGACGTCGATTGCGTCGATCCGGAAGACGATCCGCGCTTCCGCCAGTACTGGGAGACCTACCATGGTCTGATGGGCCGGCGCGGTGTCTCGATCGAAGCCGCCAAGGCCGCCGTGCGCCGCTCAACCACCACCATCGCCGCACTGATGCTCAAGCTCGGCGATGCCGACGCCATGCTGTGCGGTCTGCATGGTCGTTTTGATGTGCACCTGGACCATGTGCGCGACGTTATCGGCGTCAAGAAGGGCGCCTCCGGCTTCGCCGCGCTGAACGCGCTGATGCTGGAGAAGCGCACGCTCTTTATCGCCGACACCTTCGTCAACGAAGACCCGGACGCCGAACAACTCGCCAGCATCGCCTTGATGGCCGCCGAGGAAGTACAGCGCTTTGGCCTGCCGCCGAAAGTGGCCTTTTTGTCGCACTCGATGTACGGCTCTTCCAGCCGCAAATCAGCCGTCAAGATGCGCCTGGCACACGAACTGTTCAGCAAGATGGCGCCCGATATTGAATGCGACGGTGAACTGCATGGCGACGCCGCACTCTCGGAAGACATGCGCCACGCCACGCTGATGGACAGCAAACTTCAGGGCGAAGCCAATCTGTTGATCTGCCCGAATCTGGACGCTGCCAACATCCTGTTCAATGTACTCAAGATGACCGGCGGCAGCGGCGTCACGGTCGGACCGATCCTGCTCGGCGCAGCGGCTTCGGCCCATGTGCTGACCTCATCGGCAACCGTGCGCCGCGTCGTCAACATGACCGCGCTGGCCGTGGCCAACGCCGCACATCGACGCGCGGTTTAGTTAACCCGAGCGAAGTCAATAAAGCCATGCTCCACGTCGGTTGACAACAACTTGACGTGGACCTTGTCACCAACCTGCAAACCGCCCGCGCCGCTGACCACCTTGCCGTCGGCAGGTGGTGCGAGCAGGCGCACCCAGGTGCCTTCGCTGCTGGCACCGGTGACGATGGCATCAAAGCGCTCACCAATGTGCGATTCGAGCACGATCGCGGCCTCGGACTTGCGCATGCGCCGCTCCACTTTTTGCGCCGCATTCTCCTGCTGCGTGCAGTGCATCGCGAGTTCGGCCAACTCGGTGTTCGAATAGGGCGCACGCTGGTTCTGCAGCGCGGCCTTGAGCAGACGCGAGGTGATCAGGTCAGGGAAACGCCGGTTCGGCGCGGTCGAGTGCGTGTAGTCGCGTACTGCCAGACCAAAGTGGCCAATCGGCGCTTCACCCGGCGCTTCCACCACATACTCGCCTGAGCCCATGAGCTTGACGACGACCAGCGACAGATCAGGAAACCGCAGCGGGTCCGCCTTATGCCGTTTGGCCAGAAACGCTTCCAGTGCTTTCGAGTCCGGTTCACTGGGCAGCGCTTCGCCATAGTCCTTGGCCAGTGCCACGATGCGCAGCCAGCGCTCGGGTGAGCGCACAACCCGGCGCAGCGAAGCACCGCCGCGCCCCGCCAGATAACGCGCGGTGCAGCCATTGGTGGCGATCATCACTTCCTCGATCAACTGGCGCGCGCGGTTGTGCACCTGCTGCTCAATACCCACCACCTGCTCGCCTTCAAAGACCGCGCGTGGCTGAAAGGTTTCAAGTTCCAGCGAACCCTGGGCGCGCCGGCGCTGGCGCAAGCGCTGCGCCAGCGCGTCCTGTGCGCACAGTTGCGCTTCCATGCCGGGCACGGCAGCGGCCGCCTCGGGCAACGGCCCCTGAGCGTCGATCCAGGCACTAACCGCGTCGTAGGCCAGCTTGGCCTTGTTGCGCACCAAGGCCCGATAAACGGTAGCGCCCGACAACACCGCATCGGCATCGAACACCATC
>CAITXW010000137.1 GCA_903896425.1 uncultured beta proteobacterium
AGCAACTCATAAAAACGGAATTGAAGTGAACTTCACTTCTATCTCTATGAGCGTTTGTAAGTCAGTTAAGACTTAGTTCCTAAGAACTTGGCAATCGCCTTCAAACGCCCACACTTATCGGCTGTATGTTTTTAATGAACCATTTCGCTCGGCTTTCGCCTCGCTTTTCTTTGCTTCACCGTGATCAGCGAAGCCTTGAATTATGACACGATTTTTGCGATCCTGTCAAACGTTTGGGGTTTTATTTACACAAAAGAACCAGAAGTTTTCTGCTATTTCACCCGAAACCTCAGCTTACGTTTCCGCAGCGGAGCCTTGCAGTGTACCACCGAATGACTGGCTCGAGCAATGCCTTTTTTGATCCGGCGCACTATTGCCTCCGATTGACGCGAAGTCACTTGGCGCCTTCGCCTGCTGCATACCTCTGCAGCATGCAATCCCGCCAAGGCAGAGCGAGGTTTCCTGTCGTGAAGGCATGCGGGCGGTCGTGGCGGTGCGCAAGCACAACCACCAATCCAAAAAAAACACCAACCTTGAAGCCTGACTCAGGACGCACGAACTGGGCGGGATAATCCACCTCCTATGGCATTGTTAACATTTTTGAACGCCCAGCTCGCTTTCGGTCACGTCGCGCTGCTGGATCACACCGACTTTTCTCTTGAGGCCAGTGAGCGAATCGGCTTGATCGGTCGCAACGGATCGGGCAAGTCTTCCCTGTTGAAGATTCTGGCAGGGCTCGAAAAAGCTGACGACGGCGTCCTCCAATTGCAGCAGAATTTGCGTCTTGCTTACGTTGCCCAGGAACCGGTACTCGACCCTAACGCAACCGTCTTCGTCGCCGCGAGCGCGGGCATTGCGGGCGTCATCGCCCTGATCGATCAATACTGCGAAGGTATTGGCAACCTTGACGAACT
Source organism: uncultured beta proteobacterium (assembly GCA_903896425.1). Lineage (GTDB taxonomy): Bacteria > Pseudomonadota > Gammaproteobacteria > Burkholderiales > Burkholderiaceae_C > Rhodoferax. The sequence continues at coordinate 915 of CAITXW010000137.1, forward strand.
ACAGAGCGCCATTGAAGCGCAACATGGCTGGAATTGGGAGCAACGGGTCACTGAAACGCTGCACCGCCTGCACCTTGACGGAGACGCTGTGGTCAGTACGCTCTCCGGAGGGACTCAAAAGCGCGTGGCCCTGGCGCAAGCACTGGTATCCCAACCTGACGTTCTGCTACTGGACGAACCAACCAACCACCTGGATCTTGACTCCATCGAGTGGCTGGAGGAACTACTGATGGCTTTCAAGGGCGCACTCGTCACGATCACCCACGACCGGACCTTTCTCGACCGCGTGGCAACCCGAATCGTTGAACTTGATCGCGGAATTCTGCGATCCTATGCCGGCAATTTCTCCCAATACGTGATGCTCAAGGACGAGCAATTAGCGCAGGAAGCCGTGATCAGCGCCAAGGCCGACAAACTGCTGGCGCAAGAGGAGATCTGGATCAGAAAAGGCGTTGAAGCCCGTCGCACCCGCAGTCAGAGCCGGATCGTGCGGCTGGAAAAGCTGCGCGCCAGTCGGGCCGCGCATCGCGCAGCGCTGGGCAATGTGCGCATGGATGTGGCGTCCGGGGCGCTCAGCGGGAAATTGATCGCCGAGTTGACTCTGGCCTGCAAAAGTTTCGGCGACAAAGTCATCATCAAAGACTTTTCGGCCACCGTCATGCGTGGGGACAAGATCGGCTTGATCGGGCCCAATGGCGCTGGCAAAACAACCTTGCTCAAACTCATACTGGGCGAGCTGCAACCCGACAGCGGCAAGGTGCGCCAAGGCGCGAATCTTCAAGTCGCTTACTTTGACCAGATGCGCAATGCGCTGGATCTGGACGCCACCCTGGAAGACTTCATCAGCCCCGGTAGCGAATGGATCGAAATCGGCAACCAACGCAAGCATGTCAAAAGCTACCTGGGGGACTTCCTGTTTTCGCCAGCCCGCGCCAACTCGCCGGTGCGATCCCTTTCCGGCGGCGAGCGCAATCGTCTGCTGCTCGCGCGTCTGTTTGCCCGTCCTGCCAATGTGCTGGTGCTCGACGAGCCCACCAACGACCTTGATATCGAAACTCTGGAACTGCTAGAAGAACTGCTGCAAAGTTACGACGGCACCGTGTTCCTGGTCAGCCACGACCGGACCTTCCTCGACAATGTGGTGACCAGCACGATTGCCTTCGAAGGCAACGGTCTCTGGCGCGAATACGAAGGTGGCGTGCAGGACTGGCTGATTCAGTCAAAACGCAGTCGTGCCATCTCGATGGCATCCGGTGCGAGCACCACCAACACACGGACGGCCGCAAGCAAGTCAGAAAGCACAGCCAACAGCGTCAGCCCGCAAAAACCTGTTCCTACCCGCAAACTCAACAACAAGGAACAGCGCGAACTCGACAGCCTGCCGGCCAAACTGGCGCAATTGGAGCAGGAACAGGCAACACTGCGCGCCGAACTCAACGACGTCAACCTCTACACCAAAGACCCTCTGAAAGCCGGCAAACTCTACCAGCGTGACGCCGCCATCGACGACGAGATGCTAAGCCTGCTGGCCCGATGGGAAGCGCTCTCGGAAGTTTGACCAGCAGCCCTTATGAACAGCATTGAATTCACTGCCCTATTGGTGCTCAGCACCGCCACCAGTTTCAGCCCCGGACCGAACACGACCCTGTCCACCGCGTTGGCAGCCAACCTGGGCCTCAAGCGCTCCCTGCGTTTTGTCTTGGCAGTGCCGGCGGGCTGGGGACTGCTGTTTAGCATCTGTGCCGGCGGCGTGGGCGCCCTGGTCGTCGCACTGCCGCCCCTGCGCATGGCAATCAAGGCACTCGGCGTTGGCTACATGCTGTGGCTGGCCCTCAAGCTCTGGCGCTCCGGCACTCTGAGCCAAGTCAACGCAGCACAATTGAAAGTCACCTTCTGGCAAGGCGTGATGTTGCAGTTTCTCAACATCAAGGCATGGATGCTGGCCCTGACAGTGGTTGCGGGCTGGATCGCAGGGCATGCCGACGCCTGGTCGCGCTTTGCCATCATCCTGCCGGTGATGCTGTGTTTTGGTTTTTTCAGCAACTTGAGCTACGCCCTGATTGGCTCTCTCCTGCGCGCCTGGCTGGAAGGGCCTGCGCAATCCGGCATTCGCCTGCGCTGGTTCAACCGCATCATGGCTGCGGTGCTGGTCGCGACGGCCGCCTGGATGACAACTTTTTGAATGCCAGTCCACCTGCGCCAACTTTTCGACTTTCGCAGAAACACTGAATGAACGCCGCTACACCATCGACCTCACCCTGCCTACTTGCCCAACGCACGAAGCGAATGAACCCCTCCGTGATCCGCGAATTTCTCAAACTCACGGAAAAGCGCTGTATTCACAGTTTGCCAGCGGCCTGAGCCAGAAGAGTCATGAAAGCACGCGCCTTCCAGCAAGTTGATGTCTTCGGCTCAGCGCCGTACCTGGGCAATCCGGTCGCCGTGGTGCTCGACGGAGCGAATTTGAGCAGCGAGGAAATGCAGCACTTCGCGCAGTGGACCAACCTGTCGGAAACCACCTTCCTGCTTGCACCCAGCACACAGGGTGCAAGCGGTGGCGCTGACTACCGCGTTCGCATCTTCACGCCCGGCGCAGAACTGCCCTTTGCCTGCCACCCGACCCTGGGTAGTTGCCATGCCTGGCTGCAGGCGGGCGGCAAACCGAAGTCAGAAGAAATTGTGCAGGAATGCGCTGCCGGTCTGATCCGGATCCGCCGCAATGGCGCGCGCCTGGCGTTTGCCGCGCCACCACTGCGCCGCAGCACGCCAACACCGGAATCACTGGCCACCATCTGCACGGCGCTGAGCCTTCGGCCCGAGCAGATCAGAGCCGCACAGTTGCTTGACAACGGCCCGGTCTGGCTCTGCCTGCTGCTCGACAGCCGACAAACCGTGCTGGCCCTGGCGCCCGACCATCTGGCGCTCAAGCATTCGGGTCTGAAAGTAGGCGTCGCAGCCATTGAATCGGCCGCGGGCACATCGGCCCTGATCGCCCGATCGAATCGCGAGGCGCGCGCCTTTAATCCCTCAGTCACCGCATCAAGCCTGTCGGCCGGGGATGCCGTTGAAATTGAGGTGCGGGCCTTTGCTGCGGCCGTCGGCGTCCCGGAAGACCCGGTCACCGGCAGCCTCAACGCCAGTCTGGCGCAGTGGCTGATCGCGGATGGACTCGCACCCAGCGCCTACATCGCCACGCAGGGCCACTGCGTTGGCCGCTCTGGACAGGTACATATCGAACAGGACGCGGCAGGACAAATCTGGGTTGGCGGCGATTGCTTCACATGTATTGAGGGTCAGGTAACGCTGTGAACCGCTGCCGTCGCTCGTGCGACAAGAGGCCAAGGCGGTGTTGGTTAGATTCGCTGCATGGGAAACCTCTACCTCGTACGCCATGGCCAGGCTTCATTTGGCGCCGAAGACTACGATCAACTCAGCGAGTTGGGTCGCCAGCAAAGCGTGCGCCTGGGCGCCTATTTCCGGGAAAAGGGGCTCAGCTTTGATACCGTCCTGACCGGCACCCTGCGCCGGCAAACACAGACCTACACCGGCATCCAGGAAGGCGGCAACTTCGATCTCGAAGCCCTGCGCTGGCCGGGCCTGAACGAATTCGACAGTGCGGCGGTCATCGCGACCATCTATCCGCACGAACTCGAAAAGCCGGACACACCGGAACGCTACCGCCATCACTTTCGCCTGCTGCGTGACGGACTAACGCAATGGATGAACGGCGTCGTCAATCCTAAAGGCATGCCTAGTTACCAGGACTTCAGACATGGCGTCACCAGCGCGCTCGATCACATTCGCAAGAACTGCCACGGCAATGTGCTGCTCGTTTCCAGCGGTGGTCCGATCGCCACCGCTGTCGGCCACGTGCTGGGCACCGCACCCGAGACCACGATCGAACTCAATATGCGCATCCGCAACAGTGCCGTCACCGAGTTCGCCTTCAACCCGAAACGCCACACCCTGGTCACCTACAACACCCTGCCGCACCTTGATCACGCCGATCACGCAAGTTGGATCACCTTCACCTGAAGCACCAGCAACCGCGCTTAACGCGACAGAATCAGTGCCGTACCGACCACCGTCAGCGTGGCGCCGAGCCAGGCCGCGATAGCCGGCGAGCGTCCCAGGCGCAGCCACAACAAAGGCAGCAACAGCACCGGCGATACCGAAGACAGGATCGCCACCATGCCAACGTCTCCATCTTTCAGCGCCAGCAGAATCAGCGTCATACCGACACCCATGGCGATGAAGCCGCTGAGCGCCGTTTGCGCCAATACCCGCAGCGTGGCTGCTTGCTGTGCCCGCGCCGCCGGGAAACCCGCCAGCAGCAGACAGAAGTGTGCACAACAGGCCACCGACACCCGTACCCCCGAGGCTGCGATCGGATCGACGTCGGCGCCCATTGCCGGTTTGACGATCAGGGAACCGAGCGCCTGGCACAAAGCCGCCAGTAATCCCAGCGCCACGCCGGCGCCGATAGAACCTCGGTCTGCTTCCCAGGCGTGCTCGTCTTCTTTTTCTCGCCCCAGCAAGATGGCCATCATCACACCGGCCAGCGTCAGCACACCGCCCCAGGCGGCCTGCGCGCTCATGCGCTCACCGAGCAACCAGAAACCCAAGGCGGCGCTGAAGACGGCATGGGTGGCAAACAGCACGCCGGAGCGACGCGGCCCGAGCCGGTTCATGGCGGCAAACAACGCGGTGTCACCAACGAAGATGCCAATCAGGCCACTGACAGCCAGCAAACCCCAGGCGTTAACCGGCAGGCTGCGCCAGCTGCCGGCAAGCAAGGTCACGGCCCACAGCATCAGCGCGACCATGAACATGCGCCAGCGCGTAAACGCAAAAGCACCCAGATGACGCGAGGGCGAGACCGAAAAAATGCTGCCGGCAGCCCAGCAAGCCGCCGCGCCCAGCGCCATCAGATCATGAGAAGCCAGCATGCAGCGGTCAGTCGCTCAAGACGCGTCGGTATCGATCTCGGGCCAAGCGACCAGCGTACTGAGCGGCAGGCGCTCGATTTCCAGCAACAGCCGGGCCAGACCGCTTCCGGCCGCCTGCAGCAACGCGTGACCTTTTTCAGCACTGGCCGCCGCGGCATTGCCAACGGCACCGGCGGCGTTGTAGTCCTGCATCTGCCAGCCGAGCTTGGCGCTCTTGCCATTGCCCAGAATGCCGAAGTTCTGTGCCCGATCCTGCGCCGTAGAGTGAAAGTTTTTGGCCTGTGCCATGTCCACCCGTGCCGGCGCCAGTGCCAGCATCATCGAGGTCTCAATGTCACCCCCATGAATGCCAAAACGCTGCTCCTCGGCGCTGAAGCGTTCGTTCACGTCGCGGCCATCGGCATCCTGCAACGGCAGATTGAACCAGCTCGCGCTGTACACCAGCATGTCAAGCCGCGCCCGCAAGTCACGCGCCACCAGGTCCATCACGCTGACCTGGCCACCGTGCGCATTGAACAGCAACAGTTTCTTGATGCCCGCCGCCGCCACCGACTCGCCGATGTCAGTCCAGAGGCGGATGATGGTCTCAGCCTTGAGTGTGAGCGTACCGGGGAAGCGCGCATGCTCGGGACTGAAGCCAACCGC
>CAITXW010000138.1 GCA_903896425.1 uncultured beta proteobacterium
CATGTTGGTGTTCTGTTCCGCCAGCAGGAAGGTGACTTTTTCCTTGATGTTGAGGTCTTTCACGATCTCGAACACTTCTTCCACGATCTGCGGTGCCAGGCCCATCGACGGCTCGTCGAGCAGCACCATGCTGGGGTTGGCCATCAGAGCGCGGCCGATGGCGCACATTTGCTGCTCACCGCCCGAGGTGTAGGCGGCTTGACTGGTGCGCCGTGTCTTCAGACGCGGAAAGTAGGTGTAAACCTTTTCCAGATTGCGTGCAATCTCGGCCTTGTCCTTGCGCGTGTAGCCGCCAGTGAGCAGGTTCTCTTCGATGGTCAGGTGCGCAAAGCAGTGCCGCCCCTCCATCACCTGCACCACGCCGCGTTGCACCAGATCAGCCGGCGTCAGGTTTTCGATGCGCTCGCCGCGGAGTTCGATCGAGCCCTTGGTGACTTCGCCGCGCTCGCCCTGCAGCAGGTTCGAGATGGCGCGCAAGGTGGTGGTTTTGCCGGCACCGTTGCCGCCCAGGATGGCCACGATCTTGCCTTCAGGAACGTTCAGGGACACCCCCTTTAGCACCAGAATGACGTGGTTGTAAATGACTTCGATGCCATTGACATTGAGAACGATGTTTGTGGGTTCCATAGCGTGTTACCTTTTACCAATCGGAAGCACTGCGCGCAGTGCTTCGGGTTGGACTGTCACCCCGGGTTCAGCCCAGGGTGACAAATCGATCAGGACTGGCAATCCGCTGCGAGGCGGCGTGTCATCTTCTTGTCGGCCAGGTACTTTTCTCCACCGGCCTTGATCATGGGCTTCAAGATTTGCTCATCAGCCTCATACCAATCCGAGGATGGTGCCCACTTGGCGCCATCCCAGTCCTGGATACGAGCCCAGGTTGAGCCCATGTGATCCTGGCAGGATGAACTGACCGGGCGAATCACGCCGTTGAAGCCCAGGGCGTCAAGTTTCTTCTGGTCGAGCGCCAGATTCTCCAGACCCCAGCGCACCTGCTCGGTCGTCATGACCTTGCCTTTGCCGAAGCGTTCCTGTGCCCGGCGTACCGCTTCAACCGACAGCATCGAGATGACGACACCCCGGGTGTACAGCACCGCGCCAACGTCGTCCTTTTGTGCCGTGCCCTGGCCCTTGGCATAGACATGTTTCAGGATGTCTTGCATGACCTTGGGTTGTTGGCCCGAACTGTGCATGGCCAGTGCGTGGTAGCCCTTGGCACCGGCACCGACGTCCTTGACGTCCGGCTCAGCACCCGCCCACCAGACACCGTACATCTTGTCGCGCGGATAACCGGTGGCTTGCGCTTCTTTCAGCGCGGTCGAATTCATCACGCCCCAGCCCCACAGCAGCACGTAGTCAGGTTTGGATTGACGCACCTGCAGCCAGGTTGCCTTTTGTTCGACGCCAGGTGCTGTCACCGGCAACAACTGCAACTCGAAGCCGTGCATCTTGGAGCGTTCCTGCAGCAGCGGGATCGGTTCCTTGCCAAACGGACTGTCGTGGTAGACCAGCGTGATCTTCTTGCCCTTGAGCTTGTCCACGCCACCCAGGCTCTTGCCAATGTGCTGGATCAGGATGTCGGAGCCAGTCCAGTAGCTGCCCAGCAGGGGGAAGTTCCACTTGAAGGCCATGCCGTCCTGCGCGACCGACAGGCCGTAGCCGACGGTCAGCAGCGGCATTTTGTCGCCCGGAGCCTTTTCGGTCAGGGCAAAGGTGATGCCGGTGCTCTGTGGGTCGATCAGGGTGACGCCGGGGCGGCTCTTGAGGCGCTCATAGCACTCCACGCCGCGGTCGGTCGCGTAGGCGGTTTCACATTCCTCGAACGTGATCTTGACGCCATTGATGCCGCCGTCGCGTGCGTTGACCATCTTGAGGTAGTCCTGCTTGCCATCAGCCCACGGAATGCCGTTCGGGGCATAGGCGCCAGTGCGGTAGGACAGTAGCGGAAAGAACTGCTCCTTGGCCTGGGCGAATGCCGTTGATCCAACGGCCGCGATCAAGGCTGCCGCTGCGAGATTTCTAATTTTCATGCTTGTCTCCTGAGTGGATAGCACCGGGGGTGCCTGGTTTAACGAACGAAAAACAACTGACGGAAAACGGGATCAATGCGGGAAGGGCCACAGGCGCAGCTTTTGCTTGCCAATGCTCCAGAGCTTGGCCAAGCCGTGCGGTTCCACAATCAGGAACCAGACGATCAGGGCGCCAAAGATGATCAGTTCCGCGTGCGAGGTAACCGCGGTGGAAATCGTAAGGCCCACCACAGATCCGATCACGGGCAGGAACTGGTTCAGGGCAATCGGCAGGATCACGATGAAGGCGGCGCCGAAGAAACTGCCCATGATGGAGCCCATGCCGCCAATGATGACCATGAACAGCAGTTTGAACGAGAGGTCAACCGAGAATGCAGCAGGCTCCCAGGCGCCCAGGTAGATGAAGCCCCACAGCGCACCGGCAACACCGATGATGAAGGAGCTCACGGCAAAAGCGGTGAGTTTGGCGTACATCGGGCGGATGCCGATCACGGCGGCTGCCACATCCATGTCGCGAATCGCCATCCACTCGCGGCCGATGGCCGAGCGCACCAGGTTCTTCGACAGCAGCGCCAGCACCACCAGAATCGACAGACAGAACAGGTACTTGGAGACGGGGGAGTCTAGCGGCAGACCGAATACCTGCAGACCGTTAACCGAGACTGAACCCGATGTGGATTCGTTGGTAAACCATTTGATGCGCAGGAACATCCAGTCGCTGAAGAACTGTGCTGCCAGGGTCGCCACGGCCAGGTACAGAC
>CAITXW010000139.1 GCA_903896425.1 uncultured beta proteobacterium
AATTCTCATCGGACTGCCGCCATGATCAGCCATACCCGTCAGGAAAACCTGGGTCTGTGGCTGGGTGTGCTGGGCGTTACGATTTTTGCGATGACCGTGCCCATGACGCGACTGGCCACGGGCACGACGGAGTTACCGCAGCTGTCACCTTGGTTCGTGACTTTCGGACGCGCAGTGCTGGCCGCCAGTCTGTCGGCTCTGTTTCTGCTGCTAACGCGCTCACCCCTGCCTCGATCCGGGCAGCTGCGGCCGTTGCTGCTGGCCTCGCTGGGCAACTGCATTGGTTTCCCCTTAATGCTCGGTCTGGCGCTGCGACACGTCACGGCCAGTCATGCGGCGGTGATCATGGCGCTGCTGCCGCTGGGCACCGCCGCTATGGCGGCCTGGCTCATGCACTACCGCGCGCATTGGGGCTTCTGGGCCTGTGCTGCCCTGGGCGCGCTGCTGGTGCTGGTGTTTGCGGTGTACCGGGCGCGGCAACTCGGCCAGGGTTGGACACCAGAATGGGCCGACCTGCTGCTGATTGGCTCCGTGCTGTCAGCCTCGCTTGGTTACGTGGCCGGTGCGCGCATCACCCCGGAGCTGGGCGCAGAACGCGTCATTTGCTGGGTCTGCATCATGGCCCTGCCGGTCTCGCTGCCCGGCGCACTGCTGACCCTGCCGGCGCAAAGTATCGCCTGGCCCTCCTGGATGGCCTTCACCTATGTAGGCGTGTTCTCCATGTGGGCCGGATTTTTTGCGTGGTATCGAGGCCTGTTTCTGGGCGGAGCGATGCGCGTCAGCCAGACTCAGCTGTTGCAACCATTCTTGTCCATTCTGTTTGCGATCCCGGTGCTCGGCGAAGCGCTGGACCCGGTCGCCCTGGGCTTCGCCGCCGCGGTGATCGCGACCGTCTTCGTCAGCAGAAAAATGAAAGTGGCTGTGAAATTGAAACCATGACCCCCACTGGACCCTGGCGCGCCGCGCTCACAAGATGAACCGCTACCTGATCCGCGAGACGCTCAAGGTCACCGAACGCCCCTGCATCATCAGCTTTTCTGCTGGCCTGTCCTCGGCGCGCACCTTTCCCAAGACCGACTGGTGTTTTGACCGGGCAATCCATGCCCAGCCTTGCTCGCGGTGTTGCCAATTTGGTACGCCGCTAAACCGCATGAATGCCAGGGTGCTGTTTACGACTTTATTTGTCCAGAATAACTATGACTCACCGGCAAAACACTTGATCGCTGTCGAATCCCGGGCGTCAACGAGCAAAGCAATACGCAGCAACATGAGCCGGCGTGCCGCGCATAATGCGCTGGCCGATCGGATCGCCGTGCACCCTGATTGCCAGCGGTTGTGATGAAACAAACGACATGAACAAAGACTTTCTGAACAGCGAATTTGCTTTGCCCCACGGCTGTGCGCCCGTGGCCTGCGTGGACATTGGCGGCACCAAGGTAGCGGTCAGTGTTGCCGACGCGCAAGGTGTGCGCGGACGTCTGGTCGAGCCCACGGCAAAAGAGGGAGCGCCGGACGCGCTGAGCCTGCAGATCATCCGCATGGTGAACCAAAGCTGCCACAGCGCCGGCGTTGCCGTTGCCGTTGCCGATCTGGCCGCGCTGGGCGTGTCGGCCTGCGGACCGTTTGTGCTGCGCGATGGCATGGTGGAGTTGGCCGCGCCCAACATTTGCGGCGGCATGGCGGGCCAGGCTCGTGGCCTGCCCAACAACTGGCAGACGGCTTTGCTCGAAGCGCCTTTGCGCCAGCGCTTTCCAAATGTTCGGGTTGAGAACGATGCCATCGGCGCGCTCGAGGCCGAGCGGCGCTGGGGCGCGCTGCAAATCAATGGGCAAGCGCTGGCGCACTGCGCCTACGTAACCTGGAGCACCGGCATCGGCGTGGGCCTGTGCGTCGATGGCCATGTGCTGCGCGGCAAGAACGGCAATGCCGGTCACGCCGGCCACCTGTTTGTGAGCGACAACGACGACGCGCTGTGCGGCTGCGGCAATGTGGGCGACGTCGAGGGGCTGATCGCTGGCAACGCGATTGCGCGGCGCTTCGCGCCCCAAGGCTATGCCGATTCGGCCGCGCTTTTTGCTGCGGCTTATGCCGGCGACAGCCGCGCCGTGGCCATCATCGATGACTTGTGCCGGGTCATGGGCCGAACGCTTTACAACCTGATCGTGACGCTCGATCTGACGCGCATCAGTATCGGCGGCAGTGTCTTCTGGCACCACCGCGACTGGCTGCTGCCGCGCTTGCAGGCCAACATTCAGGGCAAGCTCGCGGCCCTGACCAATGGCTGTGAGCTGGTGAGCGCAGGCCTGGGCGAGCGTGTCGGCGACTTTGGCGCGTTGGCGCTGGTGGTCTAGAACAAGGGCTGCACATTCCAGATCTCGCTGGCGTATTCGCCAATCGTGCGATCCGATGAAAACGGCCCCATGGCGGCGATGTTGAGAATCGCCTGTCGCGTCCACTCGGAGGGGCGCCGGTAGAGGGCGTCAACGCGCTGTTGTGCCGCCAGGTAGTCCGGAAAATCAGCCAGCAACTGGTAATAGTCCGACTCCAGCAGGGTACGCGTGACATCCTGGTAGCGCTGCGGCTCCTCGGGCGAGAACGCACCATCGGCGATGCGGTCAATCGCGGTCTTGAGTTCGTAGTTGTTGTCGTAGTAACGGCGCGGCTGGTAGCCATGCGCGCGCAGCTCGTTCACCTGCTGCGTGCGATTGCCGAAGATGAAGATATTTTCCAGCCCGACATTTTCGGCAATCTCGATGTTGGCGCCGTCCCAGGTGCCGATGGTCAGCGCGCCATTGAGTGCGAACTTCATGTTGCCGGTGCCCGAAGCTTCGGTGCCGGCCATGGAGATTTGTTCGGAGAGGTCGGCCGCCGGGATGATCAGCTCGGCCAGTGTCACGCGGTAGTTCGGAATGAACACAACCTTGAGCAGATCACCAACATGCGGGTCGTTGTTGACGACGCTTGCAACGTCGTTGATGAGGCGGATGATCTGCTTGGCCATGTAATAGGCGGAGGCCGCCTTGCCGGCAAAGATAACCGTGCGTGGCACCCAGTTCGCCTGCGGGTTGGCCAGAATCTGGTGGTAGCGGCTGACCACGTGCAGCAGGTTGAGCAGCTGGCGCTTGTATTCGTGCATGCGTTTGACCTGCACGTCGAACAGGCTCTGCGGGGTGACACGGATGCCGAGTTCGCGCCCGATGTAGTCCGCCAGACGGCGCTTGTTCTGATGTTTGGCCAGTTGCACTGCGTTGTTGAAGGCCGGTTCGTTAGCGAGCTCGCGCAACTGCGAGAGTTGCCCCAGATGGCGGCGCCATTGCGGTCCGATCCGGTCGTCGATCAGGCTGGCCAGTGGCTGATTGGCCTGCGCCAGCCAGCGCCGAGGCGTGATGCCGTTGGTCTTGTTGCAAAAGCGCTCGGGAAACAGGCGTGCAAAATCGGCGAAGATGGTCTGCACCATCAGATCGCTGTGCAGGGCCGAAACGCCATTGATCTTGTGGCTGGCGAGCAGGCACAGGTAAGCCATGCGCACGCGCGAGTGTCCGTTCTCCTCAATCAAGGACACGCGGCGCAACAGATCGGGGTCGCCCGGGTGGCTCTCATGCAGACTGGCCAGGAAGCGGGCGTTGAGGTCGTAAATGATGCGCAGGTGGCGCGGCAGCAGCCGGCCCATCAGGTCCGCCGACCAGGTTTCCAGCGCTTCGTGCATCAGCGTGTGGTTGGTGTAGCTGAAGATGCGACAGCACAGCGACCAGGCCAGGTCCCAGTCCAGGCGCTGCTCGTCCACCAGCAGACGCATCAACTCCGGCACGGCCAGCGCCGGATGCGTGTCGTTAAGGTGGATGGCCACCTTGTCGGGCAGCGCATCAAAACCGCTGTGGCTTTTCAGGTAGCGTCTCAACAGGTCTTGCAGCGAGGCGCTGACGAAAAAATATTCCTGACGCAGACGCAGCTCCTTGCCATGGTCCGTGCTGTCATCGGGGTAGAGCACGCGTGAGACGTTCTCCGATTCGTTCTTGGCCTCGACCGCTCGCATGTAGTCGCCCTTATTGAAGGCGTCGAGGTTGATGACGCTGGTGGCGCGCGCCGACCACAAACGCAGCGTTGCCACCGAAGTCAGTTCGTAGCCTGGCACGCCACTGTCGTAAGCGGTGGCGATGACGTCGTCGGTGTCGATCCAGTTGACAACGCCGCCCTCACTCGTCAAGCGCCCGCCGAAACGCACGGTGTAACTGAACTCGGGCCGCATGAATTCCCACGGGTTGCCGTTGACCAACCAGCCGTCGGGCTCTTCGACTTGCCGGCCATCCACAATGCGCTGCGCGAACATGCCGTAGTCGTAGCGGATGCCGTATCCCATGCCCGGCAAACCGACGGTAGCGATGGAGTCCAGAAAACAGGCGGCCAGACGCCCCAGGCCACCGTTACCGAGTCCGGGGTCGGCTTCAAAATCGGTGATGGCATCGAAGTCGGCGCCGAGCTGCGTGCAGGCGGTGCGGGTCTGCTCATAAATGCCCAGAGCCATCAGCGCGTTGGTCAGCATGCGCCCGGGCAGGAACTCCATGGAGAGGTAATAAACGCGCTTGCGGTCCTGGTCCTCGGCGGCATTGCGGCTGGCGCGCCAGCTGTCCATGGTGCGGTCGCGCAGGGCGTACAGAATGGCAAACAGCCAGTCGCGCCGTGTTGCCGAGCGCATGTCCTTGCCGACCTGGTACACCAGCCGATTGGAGATGGAGCGACGCAGCGCGTCGACCGTGTTGGTAGGTTGATCGAATTGAAAGGGTACAACGGTGGGCATTGGCAATCTCCGGGGAATCAGGCAGGAATCGTGGCGGCCGGCGCAGTGCCGGACACAAGCAGTTGCTGGTACAGCGCGCAATAGGCAAGCGCGGGCGCTTGCCAGTCAAAGCGCTGATGCATGGCGCGGCGCTGCACGGCGCGCCAATCCGCAGGCCGGCGGCGCAGCGCGAAGGCGCGGCGCATGGCGCCACGCAGGGCATCGGCGCTGAATTCATGGAACACAAAGCCGCTGGCGCTACCGTCATCCATGGCTTCGAGGCTGCAGTCGGTGACGGTGTCGGCCAGTCCACCCACCGCATGCACCAGCGGCAGGGCGCCATAGCGCAAACCATACAACTGCGTCAGGCCGCAGGGCTCAAAACGCGAAGGGACGAGGATCACATCAGCGCCGGCAATGATGCGATGCGCCAGGGCTTCGTCGTAACCGATTTGCAGCGCCGCTTGCCCTGGATGGCCCGCCAGTGCTTCGCGCAGCGAGAGCTCGATGGCGGCGTCGCCGTTGCCCAGAATCACGAGTTGACCGCCACGCTCGATCAGCTCCGGCAGTATGGCGGGCAGCAGATGCAAACCCTTTTGTTCGCTCAGGCGCGAGACCGCAACAAACAGCAGTGCGTCTGCGCGTTCTTCCAGTCCCATCAGCCGCTGCAGGTCGCGCTTGACACGGGCCTTGCCGCTCATACGCCCGACATCGAAGTGGGCCTTGATCAGCGGGTCGGTGGATGGATTCCACAGTTCATAGTCAACGCCGTTGAGGATGCCGCTGAGGCGCTCCTGGCGTTGCCGCAATACGCCGTCCAGGCCACAACCCTGCTCGGGCGTCGTGATCTCCTGCGCATAGCGCGGGCTGACGGTGGTGATGGCGTCGGCATATTGCAGTCCGGCTTTCATGAACGACAACAAGCCGTGGTACTCCAGGCCATCGAGCTTGAACAGCGACGCTGGCAAGCCGAGTTCAGTGCAACTGCTCGCGGGAAACAGTCCCTGGTAGGCCAGGTTGTGAATGGTGAATACGCTGGGCTTTGGTGCCCGGCCCTTGGCCATCAGCTGAAGGTAGAGCGGCGCCAGCGCAGCATGCCAGTCGTGCGCGTGCACCACATCGGGCTGCCACTGCGGATCGGCGCCGTAGCCGAGTGCGGCAGCGGCCCAGCCCAGCAGCGCAAAGCGTGCTGCGTTGTCGCTCCATTCCTGAGCGTCTGCGTCCTGATACGGCCCGCCCTCGCGCCGGTACAGCGCCGGGGCATCGAGCAGGTAAACCGGCTGGCCACTCGCGATCACATGACCCGGAACAAGCACCGGTGCCTGCGCCAGCGTGCGCAGCACATCGGGCCCACCGACATCAGGCAGCGCCAGGGCCGGACCATCGGCGCAGACGCCTGCGGCAATCGAGGCAAACGCCGGCAGCAGGATGCGCACCTCGCAGCCCGCCGCGCGCAGCGCCGCCGGCAAGGCGGCACCGACGTCGGCCAGTCCGCCAGTCTTGAGCAACGGATAAATTTCGGTGCAGACGTAAAGAATATTCACCGTGGCGCGTCCTTGGCAGCAGCGCCTTGCGCCAGTCGCGCCAGCATGGCGCGCGTCACCAGCACCACGCCTTGTTCGGTGCGAAAAAACCGGCGTGCGTCCTCGACCGGGTCCAGCCCGATGGTCATGTTGTCAGGAATGCGGCAACCCCGGTCGACCACCACTTTGCGCAAATGACAGTGTCGCCCGACATCCACGGCGGGCAGCAGCACCGATTCCTCAACCTTGCTGTAGGAATGCAGGCGCACCTTGGAGAACAGCACGGAGCGGCGCACCAGCGTACCGGAAACAATGCAGCCACCCGATACCAGCGAATCGACCGCCATGCCACGGCGACCGTCGTCGTTGAAAACGAATTTGGCCGGTGGCAACTGCTCCTGATAGGTCCAGATCGGCCAGTCGTGGTCGTACATGTCGAGTTCGGGCACGGTGCTGGTCAGATCGAGGTTGGCCGCCCAGTAAGCGTCGATGGTGCCGACGTCACGCCAGTAGGCCGGCGCCTCGGGCGTGCTCTTGACGCAGGACATCCCGAACGGATGGGCAATCGCATCGCCACGCGCGACCATGGCCGGGATCAGGTCCTTGCCGAAGTCGCGGCTCGATCCCGCTAGCGTGGCATCAAGCTTCAGGGCCTCGTACAAGTATTGGGCATCGAAGACATAGATGCCCATGCTGGCCAGCGCATGGTCGCTTCTGCCGGGCATGGGCGCCGGGTGCTGCGGCTTCTCGTCAAAACGAACGATGCGGCGATGCTCATCGATGGCCATGACGCCAAAGGCGCTGGCCTCAACCAGCGGCACTTCGATGCAGGCCACGGTGCAGCGCGCGCCCTGGGCAACGTGGTCGGCGATCAGGTTGGCGTAGTCCATCTTGTAAATGTGGTCGCCGGCCAAAACCAGAATGTATTCGGCCCGGTGCGAGCGCAGGATATCGAGGTTCTGGTAAACCGCATCCGCCGTGCCCTGGTACCAGGACGACTCGTCAATGCGTTGCTGCGCTGGCAGCAGGTCCATGAACTCGTTGAATTCACTGCGCAGAAACGACCAGCCGCGCTGCAAATGGCGCAGCAGGCTGTGCGATTTGTACTGGGTCAGGACCGAGATGCGGCGCACGCCCGAGTTCAAACAATTGGAGAGCGCGAAATCGATGATGCGGAACTTGCCACCGAAATAGACCGCTGGTTTGGCGCGTCGCTCGGTCAGGTCCTGCAGTCGTGAGCCGCGACCGCCGGCGAGTACCAGGGCGACAGTGCGGCGTGCGAGCCCTTGCGGTGAGTTGGAATTCATGCTGACCTCCTTCTTTGCTTGTGTTGCGTCTAGGTTAACGTCTGTCGAAATGTGCTGCGGCCATGCGCGTGGGCCATGATCTTGAGCCGGTGCGCGAGCGCCGCGTCGGTCTGCGACCATTCAAAGCGCCAACGCCAGCAACCCCTGGCCTGCCCCGGCGTGTTCATGCGCTGCGTGCTGTCCAGGCCCAGCACATCCTGCATCGGGATCAGCAGGGTGTTGGCCACCGACTGCGAGAGCGCAGCAATCATGGCCCAGTGGAACTCACTGTCAACCAGCGCACCCAGGTAGTTGCGTGCTGCGTCGCGCTCGGCCGCGCTGGCCTTTTGCCACCAACCGACGCTGGTGTCGTTGTCATGGGTGCCGGTGTAGGCCACGGTCTGCGGCTGGTAGTTGTGCGGCAGGTAGGGGTTGCGCGCCGAGTCGCCAAAGGCAAATTGCAAAACGCGCATGCCCGGAAATTCGCATTCCCGGCGCAATGCGGTCACCGCCTCGGTGATGATGCCCAGGTCCTCGGCGATGATGGGCAGCACACCGAGGGATTCTTCGAGTGACTGGAAAAACGCCAGCCCGGGGCCGGTCTTCCATACACCTTCGGCTGCAGTGGGCGACGTGGCGGGGATTTCCCAGTAAGACTCGAAGCCGCGGAAATGGTCCAGCCGCACCAGATCGACCTGCGACATCAGATGTTTCATGCGTTGCTTCCACCAGCGATAACCGTCCTGTGCCATCGCACTCCAGCGGTACAAGGGGTTGCCCCAGCGCTGTCCGGTGGCGCTGAAGTAGTCCGGCGGCACGCCGGCGACCACGCTGGGCTCGCCCTGATCATCAAGCAGATACTGGCTGGCGTTGGCCCAGACATCGGCGCTGTGGTGGGCCACGAAGATCGGTACGTCACCGGCGATGTGGATACCACGGGCATGGGCATGTGCGCGCAATTCTTCCCATTGCACTTGAAAGCGCCATTGCACAAAACTCCAGAAACCGATTTCGGTAGCAGCCTGTTGCCGCAGCGCCAGCAGCGCAGCGGCGTCGTGGCCGGCATAAGGCGCGGGCCAGCGCGTCCAGGGTTCGCCATGGCGCTCATGCAACAGCATGAACAAGGCATAGTCATCGAGCCAGTCCTTGTTTTGCGCGGTGAAGTGCGCCAGTTGGTCGCGCGCGGTCTGGTTGGCGTTTTCGCAAAAGCCCTGCCAGGCCTGGCGCAGCGCGGCCATGCGGTAGGGCAGTACGCGCTCGAAATCGCAGTGCCGGGGATCGAAGTCCGGCACCGGCCTTGCTGCCAGCCAGCCTTGGCGCACCAGATCCTCCAGGTCCACCAGCCACGGGCTGCCGGCAAAGGCCGACGGGCTCTGGTACGGCGAATGCCCGGCACCGGGTGGCGTCAGCGGCAGGACCTGCCAGAGCGTCTGGCCGGCAGATTCCAGCCAGTCCACAAAGTGGCGCGCGGCCGCGCCCAGATCGCCCGAGCCATGCGGCCCTGGCAGACTGGTCAGGTGCAAGAGCACGCCGCTGGTGCGGCACGCAAGAAGCGGGTGTGGATGATCCTTCATGAAGTCGCCTCATTCGCTGGCGCCAGTTTTTGCACCAGCAGCAGCAGCGTCGGACCGGAAACATGCAAGGGTGATGCCATGTTGGGTCCTGTTGCTGCATCCGCATGCACATGACCGGCCTGTGCACTCGACAGCAACAATTGCCAGGGCCCTACAGGCAGGCGCAGTTCGATCGGCGAGGTGTCGGCATACAGGACCAGCAGCAGGCGTTCCTGCGCCGCCTGTGCCCCTTCGCCAACGCTGATGACGCAGACCAGCAGGCGCTGATCATGTCGCTCCCAATCGGCCGCATCGGGCGTCTGGCCGCTGGCGCTGCGCCATTCAATGTCGGGCCAAGTGGCACCGTCAGGCACCGCACCGTTAAACCAGCGTGGATGGCGCAAGCCCGGGTAGCGCTGGCGCAGATGCACCACTTTGGCCACAAACGCGGTCAGTTCCTGATCGGCTTGCGCCCAATCGAGCCAAGTGAGGGAATTGTCCTGGCAGTAAGCGTTGTTGTTGCCGCGCTGGCTGTGGCCCAGTTCGTCACCGGCGAGCAGTTGCGGCGTGCCCTGCGCGCACAGCAGCGTGGCCAGCAGCGCGCGGCGCCACTGCCCGCGCCGTTGCAGCACGGCCGGGTCGTCGGTTGGGCCTTCGTGGCCGGCGTTGGCGCTGAGGTTGTGGTCATGGCCGTCGCGATTCTCTTCGCCGTTGGCCTGGTTGTGTTTGTTCTGGTAGGCGGTCAGGTCGGCCAGCGTAAAGCCGTCGTGTGCCGTGATCAGGTTGACGCTGGCCAGCGGCGTGCGCGCACCGGAGTGGAACAGGTCGCTCGAGCCCATCAGGCGCCGTGCCATTCTCCCGGGTGTGCAATCGTGTCCCAGCCACCAGGCGCGCGCTGTGTCACGAAACTGGTCGTTCCACTCGGCCCAGGGCGCAGCGAAGTGCCCGATCTGGTAGCCCTGCGGCCCCAGGTCCCAGGGCTCGGCGATGAACTTGACGTGGGCCAGCACCGGGTCCTGCGCGATCGCTGCAAACAAGGGTCCGTTGGCGTCGAAATGCGCGCCGGTGCGTCCGAGTGAGACGGCCAGGTCAAAGCGAAAACCGTCAACGCCAAAGGCCTGCACCCACCAGCGCAGGCTGTCCATCACCATCTGCACGACGCGCGGCTCGCCCATGTTGAGCGTGTTGCCGCAACCGCTGGCGTTCAGGTAGCCGCCCTGCTCATCGAGCGCGTACCAACTGGGGTTGTCCAGGCCGCGCCAGGACAGCGTTGGCCCGAGCGCGTCGCCCTCGGCCGTGTGGTTGTAGACCACGTCCAGAATCACTTCGATGCCACTGCGGTGCAGGCTGTCCACCATGGCGCGGAACTCGGCGCGCACAGCAGCATCGTCGTGCGCTGTAGCGCGCGCTGAGGGTGTGGCGAAGCGGGCATCGGGCACAAAGAAGGACAGCGTGTTGTAGCCCCAGTGGTTGGCCAGGCCGCGCTCGATCAGGTGGCGCTCGGCCTGGTGCATGTGCACCGGCAGCAGGCACAGCGCGGTGATGCCCAGGCGCTGGTAGTGCGACAGCATGGCGGCGCTGGCCACACCGGCGAAGGTGCCACGCTGTTCAAGCGGCACATCCGGGTGCAGCGCGGTCAGGGCTTTGACCTGCGCCTCGTAAAGAACGGTTTTGGCCAGCGCGGTTTGCGGACCCGGCGTGATGGCGGCACCGGCGCGCAGTTCGGCGGCCAGATCGAGCACGCGCGCTTTGGGCATGTGCTGCGCGTTGTCCTCGGAATCGGGCTGGTCCGGCGCGTCGGCGCGGTAGCCGGTTTGCAGCGCCAGCGCGGTGAGCGGTCCGCAGAGCGAGCGTGCCCAGGGGTCGATCAGCAGCCGCGCTGGATTGAAGCGCTGCCCGGACTGCGGCGCCCAGGCGCCGTGTGCGCGCAGGCCGTAGCGCTGGCCAACGCCCAGGCCCGGCACAAAGCCGTGCCAGACACCGTCGCTGCACATCGGCAGGCGGATGCGCGCGGTCTCAAGCTCGCCCGTGGCGTCGAACAGGCAGAGCTCGACGGCGCTGGCGTTGCGCGCATAGACCGCCACATTGAGGCCGCTGACACCCTCGCAGACACAGGCGGTGACGCCCATCGGCCAGGGCCTTCCGCTGGCACAGATGGACGGGGCGGCCTCGTTCACGATGCGTTCTCCAACTCGAGCCAGACAACCGCCAGCGGCGGCAGATTCAGGCACAGGGATTGGGCCTGACCGTGCATCGGCACCGGCTCGGCCCGGACACCCCCGTGGTTGCCAACGTTGCTGCCGCCGTAGTGCGCTGAATCGGTATTGAGGACCTCGCTCCACAGACCCGGCTGCGGTACGCCGATACGCCAGCCACTGCGCGGCAGCGGTGTCAGGTTGCACACGGCCAGCAGTTGCTGTTGCGGCTCTGGCCCCCGTCGCATGAAGCTGTAAACCGAATGATCGGCATCGTCGGCTTCGATCCAGCGAAAGCCAGCGGCGTCGCAGTCGCGCGCGTGCAGGCTGGGCCGGCTGCGGTAGAGATGGTTGAGGTCACGCACCAGGCGCTGCACGCCGGCGTGCCCGGGGTCCTGCAGCAAACCCCAATCGAGTTCGGCGTCGTGGTTCCACTCAGCCGGTGTGGCCAGTTCGCTGCCCATGAACATCAGCTTCTTGCCCGGGAAGGCGTACATCAGCGCATACAGCGCGCGCAGGTTGGCGCGCTTTTGCCAGGCATCACCCCACATCTTGCCCAGCAGCGAACCCTTGCCGTGCACCACTTCGTCGTGCGACAGCGGCAGCACATAGTGTTCGCTCCAGGCGTAGGTCAGGGCAAAGGTGTTGCGGTTGTGGTGCCAGCGCCGGTGCACCGGGTCCAGTGCGAAATAGGCCAGCGTGTCGTTCATCCAGCCCATGTTCCACTTGAAGTCAAAGCCCAGGCCGCCCGAGCCTGAGGCGCCGGTGACGCGCGAAAAAGCGGTCGATTCTTCGGCCAGCGTCAGCACGCCGGGCGCTTCGCTGTGCAGGGCCTGGTTGGTTTGCTGCAGAAAATCGATCGCCTCGTAGTTCTCACGACCACCGTCACGGTTCGGCAGCCATTGCCCGGCGGCGCGGCTGTAGTCGCGGTACAGCATGGAGGCCACCGCATCGACGCGCAAACCGTCCACCGCGTATTGCTCGATCCAGAACAGGGCGCTGCCGACCAGAAAGTTGCGCACTTCGTTGCGGCCAAAGTTGTAGATCAGCGTGTTCCAGTCCTGGTGAAAACCTTCGCGCGGATCGGCGTGCTCGTACAGCGCCGTGCCGTCAAAAAGCGCCAGCGCGTGGGCGTCGGACGGGAAGTGGCCCGGCACCCAGTCCAGAATCAGCTTGAGCCCGGCGCCGTGGGCGGCGGCGATGAAACGGCGCAGCGCCTCCGGTGAACCGTAGCGCGCGCTTGGCGCGTACAGCCCCGTAGGCTGGTAACCCCAGGAGCCGTAGAACGGGTGCTCGGTGACGGGCAGCAGTTCGATATGGGTAAAGCCGAGATCAACCACGTAGGGCACGAGCGTGCTGGCCAGAAAGTCCCAGTCCGGTATCTGGCCGTTCGGGCGGCGCCAGGAGCCGGCGTGGACCTCGTAGATGGCCATCGGTACGGACAGGGAATTCGTCGCAACAGGTGCGGTTGCGCGAACGCTTTCATGCGGCGTGTCGCAAACCTGGGCCGCGTTGCCGGGCGGGCCTTCGCAGCGCAGTGCGTAGGGGTCGGTTTTTTGCGAGCAGTGGCCGCGCACATCGACAACTTCAAACTTGTAGAGGGCGCCAGCGCGCACGCCGGGAACAAAGGTCTCCCAGACCGCGCAGTCAGCGTGCCAGTGCATCGGATTGCTCCGCCCGTCCCAGTGGTTGAAGTCGCCCACCACCGACACCCTTTGCGCGTTCGGTGCCCAGACCGCAAACGCAACGCCATCGACCTCGTCCTGCCGGGTTGGATGCGCACCGAGCTTCTGCCAGGGCCGCAGGTGCTTGCCTTCGCGCAGCAGCCAGGCGTCAAGTTCGCCCAGCCAGGGGCTTTGCCTGTCGCTTGTTTCGAGACTGGGTTGCGGGTCGTTCGGGGACATGCTTGCGTGGCGCCTCAGGTTCATGCGCCAATTATCGGCGCCAACCGCCACGATGGGCCTACGCTGGCCACCCCAGCCTGGTTACCAGCAGTATGGTTGAGAAGGTGGCGATGACGCCCTTGGCCTCGCGCATGAAGTCAAAAGCGCAAGCGCGCTATTGATCGACCTGCTGCAAAACACTGATTGGAATCAGGCGCATCGCTTCATTGCAGTCCATCCAAATCCGGCTTGACAACAACAATGTCATTCAGAGAACCGGGCTCAGGTTTGCGCCGGCGCGACAAGCAACTCGAATTCATGGGCCGGAAGCGCGGGGCCGACCAGATAGCCCTGATATGTGTGACACCCCAAATCGGCGAGAAAATTACGCTGCGCCTCGGTCTCAACGCCTTCTGCGATCACATTTACTTCCATACTTTCCGCCAACGCAACCACCATTTTGACAACTGCAGCATCAACAGGATCAATCAGGATGTTGCGCACAAAATTTTGGTCAATCTTGATTTGATCCAGTGGCAGGCGATTGAGGTCCGCGAGTGATGAGTAGCCGGTGCCAAAATCGTCCAGTGAAAAGCCAATACCCATACCATTGAGTGCGTTCATCTTGGCGATGACGCCTTCAACGTCGGCGAGCAGCACACTTTCCTTCATCTCCAGTTTGAGCCGATGCGGGTTGGCGCCGGTGCGCTTCAGCGTTTCCAAGACCTGCTCTACAAAGTCGCGCTGTGCTAACTGACGCCCGCTGACGTTCACCGTCACCGTCAAATCTGCGGTCCCGCTCCGCTTGGCCCACAGCGCCAATTGGACACAAGCCGACTCCAGCACCCACAGGCCCATGGGCAAGATCAGGCCGGTTTTCTCTGCCTTCGGAATGAACTCGCGCGGCGACACCCAACCGCGGCTCGGATGCTGCCAGCGCAGCAGTGCATCGGCACCAACGATCTGGTTTTGGCGATCAAACTGCGCTTGAAAATAAACACAAACCTGCTGGGCCGAAACAGCGTCCCGCAAGTCTTCCTCAAGTACCTGGCGGGCCGTGTTCTCGTGCCACATCTGGGCGTCACAGAAGCACACCGTGTTGCGTCCCGCTTCCTTGGCGCTGTACATCGCCAGATCGGACCATTTAAGAATGTCTTCATCCGTATTTTTCTGACCCAGAAACAGTGCCACGCCGATGCTGGCCGTGCATTTATGTTCAATAGTTTGGGGCACACCGAAATCCCCCGGTCCGATATCCAACACATAGGGATTGGCCAGCACGCTGCGAATCTTGCCGGCCACCAGATCGGCCTGGCTATGTGCCTGCTCCTTGTCCGAAGTCAGGTCGTCGAGCAGCACGACAAATTCGTCGCCGCCGAACCGGGCCACCGTGTCAATCTGGCGTACACAGCTCTTGAGACGCCTGGCCACCTCGGCCAGCAGCAAATCACCCGCGCCATGGCCATGCTGGTCATTGAGCGGCTTGAAGTTGTCCAGATCCAGAAACATCAGGGCGCCGTAGTTGCCGCTGCGCTCGCCTGACGCCATGGACTGGGTCAGCCGGTCTCTCAAAAGCATCCGGTTCGCCAAGCCGGTCAGCGGATCGTAGTAGGCCAGTTCGCGCACCAGTTCTTCAGTGCATTTGCGCTCACTGATGTCGCGTGACACACCGAGAACTTCGCTCACAAGGCCTTGCGCATCCAGAATAGGGCTCGCCAGCGCCTCGGTCCACACAGTTAAGCCGTTCTTGCACAGGTATTCAAGCTCACCTTTGAAGTTTTGCGGCACGCGACCGGCCTGGATGTCTTCGTGAAGCTGCGTGAAATAGCCCCGCAACAGGGCTTGTGAAGCAGGTGTCAGTGTTTCCTGCATGGATTGCTGCATCACTTCGGCCGGGGTGAAGCCCCGAACCGCCTCCACCGATGGGCTGACGTAGGTCACCACGCCTTGCGGCGACATAGTCCAGATCACATCGTTGGCAAGATTGGCCATCAGCCGGTGCCGTTTCTCGCTGATGCGCAAGGCTTCTTCGGTCTTTTCACGCTCCGTGATATCGCGAAAAGACCAGATACGCCCAATAGGCGAGCCATCGAGCACCAGCGGCGCGGTAAATCGTTCAAAGACCCGGCCGTCCTTGAATCTTATTTGGTCAGTGAGCTCCGTGACCGAGCCGTATAGCGCTTGAACCAGGGCGGAAAACTCTTCTGGCTGCGCCAACTGGTCAAGCACGTAGTTGAGCAGCACTTGATCATCCCGGCGCTCAAGCAGCGACGGTGGTATTCGCCATAGTTCTGCGAATCGCTTGTTGAAGCGCATGACTTTGCCGTCGCGATCAATCGCCAGAATACCGTCGGAGGTCGATTCGAGTATGCAATCGAGTTCAACCTCGCTCTGGTGCAGAGCCTTCTCAATGACTTGGCGTTCGCTGATGTCAGCCAGCAGAATGCGTATTTCGTCGACGCCATCGCGCTGTGCCACGGTGGCCATCAACCTGGCCAGGAAGGAGGTACCCGCGCCGGTCACCATCTGCAGTTTGGAACTCTGAGCCTGCCGGGTTTCAAGCAACTGTTTGCGGGCCAGGTAGTAGCTGTCCTGATCGGTCTTTTCAATGAAGCGACTCAGCGGCTGCTTGACCAGCTTACTGCAGGGGACGCCCAACAGATTGGCAGCGGTGAGATTGGCTTCCAGTATCAGGCCCTTGGCACTGAGCGTGCAGTAGCCCACCGGCGCCAGATCATAGAGGTCGAAATAGCGCTCACGCTGCTTGTCAAGCGCATGTTGAATCCGGCGCAGTTCGTCGTTCTGCATCTCCAGTTCGATCTGGTGCACACGCAGTTCGTAAAGCGCTTGCTGTGCTGGGGCAGGCCACATGCGTTCAGTCTGCTCGTTTGGCCCGGAAGGTTCCTGTTGTGCAATGGCTTCCGCGCGTCGACGCAAGGCCTCATCGCCGGGCGCATTGGCGTCATTCGCGCCGCCCTCGCCAGCGGGATGCGTTTCGCGATTCCCGGGCTTTTTTGAGCCGATCCTACTGGCCATGTCACGTCCTCGGCACTGGAATAGTGCGCGCAAATGTTACCAAAACTCGACCCGACACGCAGCCTGCTTCCGTTTAGCACCTTAAATGTCACAGCGATATTTCGAACTGAGAATCAAATATGAAGGATCGCTTGCGCTGCCGCGCTCAAAATATGTAACCGGCGGGAATGAAATTTAGAAATTCAAACCCAGCCATTGCTGGACTTGCTGATGCAGGTCGCCCTGAAAATCAGCCGGTGTGCCGTCGGCAGTAATTTTCCCCAAACTCAATACGCAGATCCGATCCGACATGCGCACCACCCGCCGCACATTGTGGTCGATCAACAAGATGCCCATTTGCGCTTTGGCAAACTTCTCTATCCAGACAAACACCTCTTCCGACACCTTGGGCGACAAGCCGATGCTCGGTTCATCGATTAAACACAATTTGGGTTGTTGCAGCCAGGCTTTGGCAAATTCAACTTGTTTCTGCTGGCCACCCGACAAACTGCCCGCTGGCTGCAGACGCTTCTGATTGAGCACTGGAAACAATTCGAACACTTCATGCAGTCGTGTTCGCATTTCTTTTGCAAACTGTTTGGGGCGACCAAGCAAAGGTAGCAATAAGTTGTCCTGCACCGAAAGATAGGGAAACAGGCTGGACTCCTGCGGTATGCAACATATCCCGTGATCAATCAAACGGTGCGGTTCAATTCCGGAAATATCTTTGCCTGCGTAGCTAATCATTCCCGATTTTGGTGGCAGGAAGCCGCAGATGGTCTTGATGATGGTGGACTTGCCGGCGCCATTCAAACCGATCAGTCCCGTGATCCGACCAACCTCGACACGCAGGGAAATATCGCGCAGGACGTCAATGTCCTGCGCGTAGCCCGCCGTGACGTTGCTCAATTCCAGCAAAGCCGGAGTTTGTGTATCACCCATTAGTGAACCTCCAGGCTAGGCAAATCGTCCGGCCCGGACTGGGCATCGCCGTTGCCAAGATAGGCTTCAATCACGTCGTGGTTCTTCAGTACGGAATGAATGTCGCCGGCAGCGATCACGCGGCCCGCGTTCATGCAAACAGCGCGTTGACACAGGTCGACCACGATCGGCATGTCGTGGCTCACGAGCAAAAAAGTGAAGCCCTGCGCATGGCGGGCGCGGATGAATTGCGCCATCACCTCGCGCATCACCGGATGCACGGCGGCAAAGGGCTCATCGAGCATCGCAACGAGCGGCGGCTCAATGAAACACATGCCGAACTCCAGCAACTTGCGTTGCCCACCGGATAACTGGCCGGCATCCAAGTACTGGACCGGTCCCAGTGTCAGTTCTTCGACCAGGGCTTGCGCACGCCGGTTGGACTCGGCCTCGGACAAGCCACGGGCCATGCCAGCCGTGAGCAGATTGTCGAATGCGGACATGCGTGTGAACACCCGGGTCATCTGGAACATGCGCAGCACCCCCCGCTGTGCCAGGCGATCGGGCGACATTGCGGTGACGTCTTCGTCACGCATACGCACCTTTCCGGCATGCGGCGCCAGAAAACCGGACAGCAAATTCAGCACGGTGGTCTTGCCAGAACCATTGGGGCCGATCAGGCCCAGGATCTCACCCTGTCGAACGTCGAAGCTCACGTTGTCGACCGCAACCACGCCACCGAAATGGACGAACAGGCCTTCAATGGTCAGCAGATTCATCGCCTGTTCCCCTGCAAGCGCGCCGCGATGAAGCCCCACAGGCCACCCGGGATGTAGCGCGCGAAAACGATCACCAGCAGGGCGAAGACAATCATCTGAATATTGCCAAAGCCACGCAGCCACTCCGAACCCAGATAGACCATCACGCCGCCCAGGATGGCGCCGCTCAGCGACCCCATCCCGCCGATCACAACCATCGAAAGGATCAGGCCGGTTTGCTGCAGCAAGCCCAACTCCGGGCTGACCAACTGGCTGAAGCTTCCATACAGCGAACCCGCCAGGCCACACATCGCGCACGACGCACAGAAGGCGATCATCTTGATTCGAACGACATTGATTCCGCGGCTCTCGGCGCCCACCGAATCGTCGCGCACAGCCATCATGAAGCGGCCGAGCTTGCCTTTCAATATCCAGTAGATGCAGCTCAGCACCAGCAGCAGTGCGAACAAAAAAATGTAGTAGTAGGCGAGGCGACTCTCGGTCAGTGTCGCCACATGCAGACCCTGGTCGCCACGGGTGAATTCGTTTGAATTGCTGATCACCACGCGCGCGATCTCCGCGAATGCAAGCGTCGTGAGCGACAGATAGGGTCCGCTGAGATTGAGTACCAGCTTGCCAAGGATCAGCCCGAACAGGGCGCTGACGATGATCGCTGCAGGTATGCCCAGGGCGAGCGGAACCTGCCAGTAGTGACCCAGCAGGGCCGTGGTGTATCCACCGATCATCGCAAACGCGGCGGGCGCCAGGGAGAACTGGCCGGTATATCCCGCGAGCAGATTCCAGGCCAGCGCGAGGATCGCGAAATAGACACTGACCAGAATGATGCCCAGCGCGTACGGGCCCGAGACCACCAGCGGGAGCAAGCCGATTACGGCGATGATGACCAAGGCCGAGCGCATGTCGAAGCGCAGGCGTTGCTGCCAGAGATTGTTGACTGGCTTCATACCTGCCGACCCTTCTCGCCGAACAGGCCCTGCGGCCTGAACAGCAGCACCAGCACCAGAATGATCAGGCCGAATGCATCGCGATAGTCGTATGAAATATAGACCGAGAAGAAAGCCTCGCTCACGCCCAGGATCAGCGCGGCGAGCATGGCACCCCAGATCGATCCCATGCCCCCCAGCACCACGATCACGTAGGACTTCACTGCCGGAAAAGCGCCGATGTCAGGGGATGGATTGACGAGAGGTGCGAGCAGCGCGCCCGAGAGCGCGGCCAGCACACCGGAGATCACGAAGATCAGACTGGTGGTGCGAGTGGCATCAATCCCCGCCAATGACGCACCCAGACGGTTCTGGGCCACCGCCTGTATCTGCTTGCCCCAGACCGAGCGCTTGATGAACAAGGCAAGGCCGATCATCAAGAGCACCGACACCACGGCAGCGATCGCCTTTTGCCCGGTCAGCATGATCGGGCCAAACGCAAAACGGCTGACGTCAATCAGTGGCTGGCCGCGGAACGAATAAGGACCGACGATCTTGTCAACGAGATTGATCAGGAGCAGCGACAGGCCAAAGGTCACCACAACCGCGTATTCATCCTTCATGAAGCCCCAACTGGCATACCCATGGTACATGGGCCGCATCAGCAGACGCTCGACCAGCCACCCCAGTGCCGCGCCAGCCAGGGCTGCGCTGGGCAGTGCCAGCCAGGGCGATACACCGAGTTTCAGAGTGACCAGAACGTAGGTATAGGCGCCGATCATGAAAAACTCGCCATGGGCGAAATTGACGATCTTGAGGACGCCGAAAATCATCGCGAGCCCGATGGCCATCAGGGCGTAGAAGCAGCCATAGATCAAACCATTGGCCAACAGGTCGAAAGCAAGCATTCGGAATCGGTACTCAAAAAATATCCGGCATCACAACAGGTGGTGATGCCGGATGTGCTATCCGTGAGGCGAGGGAGATTCTTCGATCAAGCCTATTTTCCGGGACGAATGATCTTGCTCGAATCAAACTTCTGGCCTGGGGCCTGAATCAGAACCGTCTGTCCGACGGGCTGCTTCTCAGCCGTCATCTCATAATTCACGAACGGGATCTCCAGCCACTGCTGAAAGCTGTAGCCCGGTTGCGTGGATAAATTCGTGGCGCCGCGAATGCTTTCAAACTTCATCGTCTGCATGGCCTTGATCAGTTTGTCGGAATCGGTACTCTTGGCGGCCCGGATGCCTTGGATCACCAACTCGAGCGAGTCCGCCGCTTGCAGCACCAGTCGGTTCACGTCGCCGCCGGTACGTTTCTTGTATTCGGCCGCAATGTCGAGCGCCAGTTTGGTCTGTTTCATTTGCGGGTGATACAGCGCAAACGAAAGCATGTACTTGCCACCCTCCTTCACGTTCTGCCAGAAGTCCGGGTAGTCGGCCAGACCGCTGCCGTCATACAGGATCGTCTTGGCGCTCGGGGCCACGCCTTGCTCGTAGATCTGGTTCATCACCAGATAGGCCGCCGGCGGAAGCATCGACAACACGATCACATCCGGGGGATTGGCGCGCAACGGCAACACTGCTGCCGTGAAGTCCTTGCTGCTGCGGTCCAGCGTTTCGTATTTGTATTCGATCCCGGGGGCCTGAGCCTTGAGCAACTCGCCGGTCAATTTGGCCTGACCGATGCCGTAGTCGGTGTTTTCGGCAAAAGCCACCACCCGCTTGACCTTCATGGCTTGCAGCGTTGTCGCCATCGACGATGAAACCAGCGTGTTGTAGGGTGAGGTATTGAAGACCTCGGGATATCCGCGCTTGCGCACGTCATCGGACCAGCAGTTGGTATTGACGTACGGCACCTTGTATCGGTGGGCGACTTCGATCTCGGCCAAACAGACCGAACTCTGGTGACCGCCAGCCATCGCCACCACTTTGTCGCTGGTAATCAGTTTTTCTGTCGCCGCACGACCTTTTTCGGGAATGCCCTGGTTATCTTCGTACACCAATTTGATTGGTCGGCCCAGAACGCCACCATTGGCATTGACCAGGTCCTTGAGGATTTCCATGCCGTCCTTGACCTGCGTACCCTGGACCACGGATCCGGGCGGTGACTGCGACAGACTCGCGCCGATCAAGATCGGCTCGGCGGCCAAGGCCGACGACATGAACAGGGCAAGCCCCGACAACCCTACCAGATAACGCGCGCGCTTGAACATCATCAGAGTCTCCTTATAGTGAATCCTTGGGTGAAGACAGGAACTCACAAATTTTTTAACTTCAAATCAACCGATCCTGCGTCTGGTCACCACGCCCTCAGTTTGCGTCGGCGCTTACCTTGCAACTGTGGTCGAGACGATGACCGATAGCATTTTTATCATAGCAGGATCATTCTCTGCCGCAATAGTAATTACCAAGGTGTCAGCATCAATTTTGGGCAGTGGCGCAACGAGGCCTTGCATACCGAAAACGCCAAGCCTCGGAGCCATTGACTGCGATGGAACGATTTCAATAATCGGATAATTTTTATCGGCCCTTTTCAGGAAAAGGAAGCGGCTTATCGGCCGGTGAAGATTCTTCACCCAAGCTGAGCAACATGGCAACAGTCACATACGTACCGCTAACGGCGATCAGGTCGACCAACTGTTGTTCACCCAACACGGCCTTTGCACGGTTGAACAAGGCGTCACTAATTTCGTGCTTTTCCATCATGGTCATGCACACATCGTATACAGCATCTTCATCGGGTTGCATGTTGCGCGGTCGAATGTTCGCCTTCAAATCATCAGCGACCGATGCCGGAAGACCCGCTTTGAGCGCCAATGGGTAATGCGCATACCACTCGACTTGCGACGTCCACAGACGCCCCTGTATCAGGATAGCGAATTCATTCAATCGCTTTGACAGTGAGGTCTCAAATCGCAGGTAGTCGAGCAGCCGCTTCATCCGATCTGCGAACACGGGACTGCGCAGCATGACGTTGTACGGACCGGCCAAACCCACGCTTGAGATGGCAACAATTTCCTGCGCCAAAGCCTTTGACTGCGGCGATATGTTTTCCATGGTGAGTTGGGTGAAGCGCTTTGGCTTTGCTTCAGGTACTGCCTGAGCGATGCTCACTGCACTGGAAGAAACAAGCAATGTGGCCAACACCAACTTCACCACGAACTTGACTTTGCTATTCATTTGATAATTCATCCTGATCTCCTGCGTTGTTATAAAAATCTTTTCACATTGGCGTTTAGTCAGAACCACTTGAGTGTGTGTGCACCTGTGAACAAAGCGCACCAGCAACTCGACTAACTCAAAAAGGACTTGAGTGCCTCGGCCGCCTTCTGTTTGCCGCTCACAGTCAAAAAGTGACCGCCCGGAATTTGTTTTACCTGCACTGAGCCCGTCTTCATGCTTTGAACTGTGGGTGTGACGTAATTCAAGGCGGCAAACGGGTCACTCTGGCCAAGCAGGAACAGCGTCCGTGTGCCCAAACCCTTCACTTCATTGACAAAAGAACAGCCGGTCCAGACCAGGAAATATTGCTTGTATGTTTCCTCACTGAGGCAACTGTACAAATTGTTCATCAAGGCTTCCATGGCGTGCGCATCAAGCGCCAAGACAGGATCAAGGGCGGCGGCAATCATCCTGGGGCCGTCGCTTGCATCTTTACCCTTTGCAAAGGCGGCCATGAAGGCGGGTCCAGTGTTTTCATCAGCACCACAATTTGCCGCAGCCGTTGCGTCAAATCCTGAAGGCATCACAGGCGCAATTCCAGCCAATGATGTAATCCTTTCAGGCTTGAGAGCGGCCATTCGCAGCCCCGCTGCGCCACCATAGCTATGACCGATGACCTGAAATTTCTCCCACCCCAATTGATCAGCAAGTTCAAACAGCGAGTTGGCCAGTGCGGTCATGTCGGCACTGGGAGCGCTACTTTTTGCAGCACCGTAACCCGGGTTGTGAACGATTGCAAATTCATAGGCATTGAGGTCAAAGTCCTGAAAAAAACCGTCGTAAACCGACGGACCAAACCAACCATGGATAACCATGACCTTCTTGGGGCCATGTCCAATCTTTTGTGCCACCTGAGCATTCATGAAGATTTTTCCTTTTTAAAAAAGCTAACGAAACGATCCGAATTGGAACCATTGAAATCCAAGTGATGCTGCACGCAGTCTGAACCTGAATCGCTCAACTGTCTATCGACGGTTTGCGGCACAAAATCATTCGGCCGGTCTTGCCATGCCTCAAACAAGGCGTTCAGCAAACATTCTGCGGCCTGATCAGGCGTCATGCCCCCTTGCTTGTCTGACGCTGCCCTCCAAGGAACGCATCCACCGGATCGCCGAATCAATGGTCACACCCTTTCAGACCTGGTTGCCGCATTGAGGTATTGGCGAAACTACGGCTATGCTCTGGCGATGTTATTCGCTCTCATCATCATCGCTGGCTTCTGGGCTGGGCTTCAAAATTCTTTGGCCGGAGGCGGCTCATTCGTCACCCTTCCCATTCTTATTTTGTCTGGATTGAGTCCGTTAGCAGCCAACATCACGTCAACCGTCGCGTTGTTTCCCGGGCAGATCACAGCGAGTTTTGCTGGTCGAAAACTGGTAAGCGGTGCGGGTCGCCTTCCATTTCGCACCTTGTTTCTGGTCAGCATCGTGGGCGGCGCAGTAGGTGGCCTGTTGCTGCTCAACACCTCCCCATCGGTATTTGCGCGACTCGTACCGTGGTTGGTTCTCTTCGCCACCGCCGTTTTTGCCTGGGGCAGTTTTCGGCCGAAATCCGCTGGTTCCACCAACCATCTTGGTCCCGCCAGTGCAACTGTTGCCCAATTCTGCATTGCCATTTATGGCGGCTATTTCGGAGGGGGTATTGGTTTCCTGATGCTCGCGGCTCTGACCTTGGCGGGACTGCCTACCCGCAATGCCGGAGCAACCAAGAATGTACTGGCCGCAGCGATGAATGGATCTGCAGTGGCGCTATTTTTCACCTCACCCCAAGTCCATTGGATGGAAGCGGCCACTCTCGGCTCTGCGGCACTCGTTGGGGGACTGTGCGGAACCTGGGCCTTGCACCGCGTTAACGAAAAGCTGCTTCGTCTTGCAATTGTTTTTATCGGTATATTTTTGACGATTGGCTTATTCCTCAAGCCGGTCTGATACCGACACCAGCTGAATTGAATCAGTCCGCAAGATGGCCTTTCTTGCGTCGGCTTAGAAAAAACCCTTGCTGCAATGAAATCTTGCTCAACCCGAGCAAAACCTTACGGGCATCAGGCCCTGCAATTGACCCGGTTCCAAATGATGCGGGTTTTCGGCTACTCCGGTCGCTCGAGTTTGGTTGCCAGCAGAATGGTGGAGAAGGTATCGACCACGCCTTTGATGGCGCGCATGCGGTCGATCACGGCGTCGAGTTCGTGCGTGGATTCGGTTGACAGCAGGGCGCACAGATCGTAGCGGCCACTGACCGAATAGAGCTTGGTGATTTCGTGGCGTTTGGCCAGCGCGCGCACCACCTCGGGCTCGTTTTTCGATTCGATCGAGATCAGCACCATGGCGCGGATGGTGGCTGTGGCACTGGGCTTGGCCACACTCACCGTGTAGCCAGTGATGACGCCACCGTCCTCCAGCGCCTTGAGACGCAACTGCACCGTGCTGCGCGAGCAGCCCAGCGCCTTGGCCAGGCGCACCACCGGCAGGCGTGCGTTGACTTTGAGCAGGTCAATCAGTTGGTGGTCCAGGGTGTCGAGCGTGGCAGGCATGGGCAATTCCGGCAGTTTGTATGAAACCGGTGCATTGTGACTGATTCTGGCTGTCGCGTTCCGGCAGATTGCCGATTTCCCTTGGCAGCACTCGTCCCTAAACTTGCTTCAACTGCACACCCGAGGAGCACCGCCATGCTGCAACGCGTCGATTTCAATCCTGTCAAAAAACTGCTGACCCGCGCCGAGCTTGACGCCTACGACCCGGAAAGCGAATCCTGGCAAAAGCAGTTCGCCCGGCGCTACACGCAC
>CAITXW010000140.1 GCA_903896425.1 uncultured beta proteobacterium
AGTGGATGCCGCCTTCGAGCTGGCCCATGGTGCCCTCGACTTCCGGGTGCCCCTTGTGGCCGATCATGATGAATTCAAAGCCCTCTTTGTACAGCTTGGCCACTTCCACATGGACCTTGGTCACCAGCGGGCAGGTCGCATCGAACACCTGAAAGCCACGCGCTGCCGCTTCCAGTTGCACGGCACGGCTGACACCGTGGGCCGAGAAAATCAGCGTGGCGCCGGGCGGAACCTCGTCAAGGTCTTCGATAAAGATCGCGCCCTTGGCCTTGAGGTCGTTGACCACGTAGGTGTTGTGCACGATCTCGTGGCGCACGTAGATTGGCGCGCCAAACTTGGCCAGCGCGCGCTCCACGATCTCAATCGCACGATCCACACCCGCACAGAACCCGCGCGGCTCAGCCAAAAGCACTTCAACGCCGGCACTCACAGCACACCAATCACATGCACTTCAAACGTCACCGGCTGGCCGGCCAGCGGGTGGTTGAAGTCAAACAGTACCGCCTCACCGCGATCATCGCTGCGCAACTGGCGCACCGTGCCGGCAAAGCGACCCTGGCCGTCGGGCGTGGGGAACTGCACCACGTCGCCCTCGGCGTAACTTTCAGCCGCATCGCCCATCTCAAGCAGCACGTGACGCGCCAGCCACTGCAGCATGTCGGGATTGCGCTCGCCAAAGGCGGCGCCCGGGGCAAGATCAAAACTGGCGCGGCTGCCCTCGCTCAAACCCAGCAAATGGGCTTCGAGCGCCGGCGACAAAGCGCCGCTGCCCAGGGTCAGAGTCGCGGGCTTGCCGGCAAAGGTATTGATCAAATCGCCGGCCGGTCCGGCCAGTCGGTAGTGCAGCGTGAGAAAAGAGTCCGATTCAACACAGAGAAGAGTGGCAGTCATTAAGGAGTCCCGGATAAACTGGGCTGATTGTAAAAGCCCACCCAATGCCCCTGAAAGACCTACCCCTTGACGCCCAGCCGCGTGAAAAGCTGCTCGCGCGCGGCGCTGCGGCCCTGAGCGATGCCGAGTTGCTCGCGCTGCTGCTGCGCACTGGCATCAAAGGCAAGGGCGTGCTGCAGATGGCGCAGGAACTGCTGCAACTCAAGCCCGCCGACCGTGATGGCAGCGCGGGCTTTGATGGCATTGCCGGTCTGCTCAACGCCAGCGCCGATGACCTCAAGGCCGTCAAAGGCCTGGGCCCGGCCAAACGATCCGAACTGGTGGCGGTGCTCGAACTGGCACGGCGCGCCATGGCGCAGCAACTCAAAGCGCGCACCGTCTTCGCCAGCCCGGACGCCGTCAAGCACTATCTGCAACTGCACCTGGCGAACAAGGATCACGAAGTCTTTGCTGTGCTTTTTCTGGACGTGCAAAACCGCCTGCTGGCGCTAAAGGAAATGTTTCAGGGCACACTGACGCAGACCAGCGTCTACCCGCGCGAAGTGGTGCTGCACGCGCTCAAATACCAGGCCGCTGCCGTCGTGCTGGCGCACAACCACCCGAGCGGCACGGTGCAACCCTCGCGCGCCGATGAAGCCCTGACGCAAACCCTCAAAACCGCGCTGGCCCTGATCGATGTGCGCGTGCTCGATCACATCATCGTGGCGCCGGGTGAAGCCTTGTCAATGGCCGAGCGGGGACTGCTGTGAGCGCCAAACCCATCAAAATCGCCAGCCTGGCCGGACTGAAACAGGTCAAACGCGAAATCGAGGCAAAGGCCCTGCAACAAGCGCAGCAAGTGGCCGAACTGGCGCGCGTGAAGCAACTGGCCGTCAACGAAGCCAATCTCTTTGTGCGCGCCGCCGGTGCCGTTCAGCCGCTACCGGACAAGCGCCACGCCCAGCTCAAGAAAGCGCTGCCGGTGCCGCGGGTGATGCAGTACCAGCAAGACGAAAAAGCCGTTCTGAGCGAAGCCATCAGCGACGAGTTCGACGTCGGCACGTTGCTCGACGCCGACGAACTGCTGAGCTTTCGCCGCCCCGGCATTGGCCCGGATGTGACGCGCAAACTGCGCGCCGGCGAGTGGAGCATTCAGCGCCAGATCGACCTGCACGGCCTGCGCCGCGATGAGGCACGCGAGCACCTGAGCTTCTTTATCCGCGAAGCGCACCAGCAAGGCATCCGCTGCGTGCGCGTGGTGCACGGCAAGGGCCTGGGCTCACCCGGCAAGGCGCCGGTACTCAAGAGCCGGGTCCATAGCTGGCTGGTGCAAAAGCAGGAAGTGCTGGCCTTCGTTCAAGCCAAACCCGCCGATGGCGGTGGCGGCGCACTGCTGGTGCTCTTGATGGCCTCAAGGGGTTGACGCCCACCCCACTACTGCGCCGCCCGGCGCAGGGTCTCGATGACGGGGCGGCGCAGCACTTCACGCAGGCCCCACCAGCCCGCCAGCAAGGCCAGCACAGCGCCGCTGACGGCGCCAAACAGGGGCACCCAGAGCGAGACCGCCCACTCAAAATCAAAGACGTAATAGGCCAGCGCCCAGCCAACCACCATCGCCACCACCGAGGCCAGCAAACCAGCCAGTAAACCGACGCCGATGAGCTCCACGCGCTGCACCTGACGCAGCAAGCGGCTGGTGGCGCCCACCGCGCGCATCACGGCAAATTCGCGCGTACGCTCCTCGCGTGTCGCGCTCACCGCAGCAAACAGCACGACCAGACCGGCGGCCAACGTGAAGACAAACAGGAATTCCACCGCGCCAATCACCTGATCAAGCACGCGCTGCACCTGGGCGATGGTGCTGGTCATGTCAACTGTGGTGATGTTCGGAAAGCGCCGCACCAACGCGTTGTCAAAGCCCGGCGCCGGTGGCGCGCGAAACGCGCTCATGTAGGTGGCGGGCACCTTGGGCAGGCTGCTGACCGGGTACATGGCAAAGAAGTTGGCGCGCATCGAGCCCCAGTCCACTTTGCGCAGCGAGGTAATGCGCGATTCGGTCTGCATACCGCCCACATCAAAGCGCAGTGTGTCACCGAGCTTGAGCCCCAGCGTTTTCGCCAGTCCTTCCTCGACGCTGATGGCGCCCTGCTCTTCCTCGGTCCAGCGCCCGGCGGTGACGATGTTCTGCATCGGCTGCTTGGCGCTGGTGGAGAGATTGAACTCACGCTCCACCAGCCGGCGGGCGCGCTCATCGGCGTAGTCCAGCGTCGCCACCGGTTTGTTGTTGATGGCAATGAGCCGGCCACGGATCATGGGGTACCAGTCAAAGCGCTGCACGCCAACCTCACGCAGCGCCTGCCGGAAAGCATCGCCCTGCTCGGGCATGATGTTGATGACAAAGCGATTGGGCGCGTCCTGCGGCGTGGCCTGGCGCCAACTCGCAATCAGGTCGGTGCGCAACAGCACCAACAGCACCAGTGCCAGCAAACCCAAGGCCAGAGCGCTGACCTGCAACACGGCAAAAGCCGGGCGCGCCGAGATCTGGCGCGTGGCCAGCAGCAACGCGCGCGGCGCGTTGCTCTCATTGACAAGCCGGCGCAGCAGCGCCACTGCAGCCCAACTCAACAGCGCAAACAACAAGGCGGCGGCGGCGAAGCCGCCGACCGCGATCAAGCCCAGCGTCAAATCGCTGCTGGCGGCCAGCAGCAGCGCAGAAAACCCGGCCACGCCCAGACTTAGCACCGCCAGCGAAGCGGCCTTGAGTTGCCCGACATCGCGCCGGATTACGCGCAGCGCCGGCACCTGCGCGAGTTGCAGCACAGGCGGCAAGCCAAAGGCCGCCAGCAGCGTCAGCCCCATGCCCATGCCAAACAGCACCGGCCACAGGCTGGCGGCGGGCAGCGCGGCGTCTACCAGACCCGCGAGCAGCAATACGAACACATGGTGCACCGCGTAGCCGCAGGCCACGCCCAGCGCGCTGGCCAGCGTGCCGATCAGAATGAACTCGAAGGTATAGGCCAGGGCAATCGTGCGCTGGCTCAGACCCAGCACCCGCAGCATGGCGCAATCGTCAAGGTGGCTGGCAGCAAAGCCGCGCGCCGCCAACGCCACCGCCACCGCGCTCAGCAAGGCTGCGAGCAAGGCAATCAGATTGAGAAACTTCTCGGCGCGCTCCAGTGTCTGCCCCAGTTCCGGGCGTCCGCCCTGCAGCGACTCGACACGCACGCCGCGCACCTCGGGCTTCTTCACCTCCAGTTGCGCCCAGTCGACAAAGGTCTTGATGCGACCCTCGTCACCCGCGAGTGCCAGCCGGTAACTGATGCGGCTGGCGGGCTGGATCAGCGCCGTGGCGTCAATATCGGCGCGGTTGATCATGACGCGCGGCGCAAAGTTCATGAAACCAGCACCCCGGTCTGGCTCGTTGACGATGATTTTTTCGATGCGCAGGCGGGCCTCACCCAGCAGCAGGGTGTCGCCCATCTGCAGGCCCAGTGCTTCGAGCAGCGGCGCTTCGACCCAGGCCACGCCAGACGCGGGAATGGCGCGCACCAGACTGCCCGCCGCCAGCGGCGCACTGGCCAGCGTCAGGCTGCCGCGCAAGGGATAGCCGCCCGCCACCACCTTGAGCGCCACCAGTTTGGCCGCGCCACCGCGCGTATCGACCGCGCGCGCCATGGTCGGAAAACCGAGCGTCGGCACCTGCTCCAGCCCAAGCGTGCGCGCTTTTGCGATGAAGGCCGCCGGTGTCGGGTTGTCGCTGACGATCACCGCATCGCCACCAAGCAGTTGGCGCGCATCGCGCTGCAGACCGCCCTTGAGCCGATCGGCAAAAAAGCCAACCGCCGTCAGCGCCGCCACCGCCAGCGTCACGGCCACGATCAGCAAGCGCAGTTCACCCGAACGCAGGTCGCGCCAGAGCGAGCGAGCGCCCAGGCGCCAGAAAGAAATCATCATGCTGTGCCAGCCGTGGCCAGTTCCGGTTGCAGCAGCAGGCGCTCCGGCGCGCTGTAGCAGAGAAAGCGCCGGTTTGTGGCACGACCGATCGCACACAGGCCCAGGCGCTGCGCCAGCGCATGACCCATCTGCGTCATGCCACTGCGCGAAACCACGATCGGCACGCCCATTTGCGCCGACTTGATCACCATCTCGCTGGTCAGGCGGCCTGTGGTGTAGAACACCTTGGCAACGCTGTCTAAGCCCTGCATCCACATCGCACCGGCGATGGTGTCGATGGCGTTGTGTCGGCCGACGTCTTCAACAAACAGCAGCAGTTCCTCTCCCTGAAACAGCGCGCAACCGTGCACCGACCCGGCCGATTTGTACGTACTCTCGCGCAAACGCATGGTATTGACGATGGCGTAGAGCTGCGCCTGGCTTAGCGTGGCTTGGGGCAGCACCAGTTCATCGATCTGCGCCATCAGGTCACCAAACATGCTGCCCTGGCCGCAACCGGTGGTGTGCACGCGCTTGGCGGTGCGTGCTTTGAGGTCCGCAATGCCCTTGTGTGTCTTGACCGCGGCCGCACCAACATCCCAATCGACGGTGATCGAATGCACCTCGGCTGCCGATTGAATCAGCCGCTGGTTGCGCAAAAAACCAAGCACCAACAACTCCGGCTGCGCGCCCAGCGTCATCAGCGTGACCAGTTCCTGCTTGTCAACATAGATCGTGAGCGCACGTTCGGCCGGCATCGAAATCGCCACCTGCTGGCCGAATTCATTGAGCACGCTGAGCTCATGCGTCAGCGGCGCTCGGGCCTGCGTGAGATAGGGCAACGTGGATTGATTGTTTACCATCAGGCCGCCAATGTAACGGATTGGCGCGCGCCGCACTTTTGCCCGTGTATCTCCAGTCAGGAGCGGTACAGCCCCAGGGTAATTACGAGTACAGGAAAACAGCGCCCACCAGCAAGCCAAGAACGATCAGGTGCGGCGCAAGGGTTGCGAGCACGAATCCTTTTGATTTGGTGTTCTGGATGAAATCCAAAGCCGTTCCCATGTCCTGGTGTGCCAGATCAATATCAAAAATGGGTGTCGATGTCGTGAGTACTTTTTGCATGCAGTGATCGTAAGTCTTGAGTATTAAGGGCAGCTTATATCGAAGCACCTTGGCATCACTGCTTCGGGCACGGGCGACGCTTCAGCGCTGGCGGAGTAAACCGAACAGCGAGCTTATTTTCAGATGGAACTGGCGTTTTTCCGGACTCCAAGTGGTAACCGGAAGAAACATTTGAAAGAGGCTGATTCGCCAGCGCTGCCACTCTGACTGAAAATATCCCTATCCCAAACCACCGAATCAAGGTGCCGCCATGGAACTCGACATCTTTTTGCCATCCCTATGCGTGTAATTTTTTTCCCATAAGCGAATGCCATTGAACTCCGCCAACACCAAGCACAGCTTGCCTGGCAAGCCGCCCAAGCTCTGCAATATTGACCTGCTGAGGGGCCTTGCCACCATTGCCATTCTCGTCTGGCATTACCAACACTTTTACTACCCTATGGCGGGTGAACCGCCGACGGGCTGGACGCCTGACCAGCAGCCTATGTTCGCAAGTCTGAAATGGCTATATTTGAAAGGCGATTGGGCGGTAAAGTTTTTTTGGATTCTTTCTGGCTTTATTTTTTTCCATGTGTATGCCCAACGACAGGCGATAAGTGCGCGCGAGTTTTTTGTCAACCGATTTTCCCGGCTATACCCGCTCCATTTCGTCACGCTGTGTTTGGTCGCGGTGCTGCAGATTTTCAGCCTGGAACTATTTGGCCATTTTCAGATTTATTCCGAAAACAATCTTTACCACTTTTTCCTGAACCTCTTCTTTGCCTCACACTGGGGTTTGCAGTCTGGCTTCTCTTTCAATGCGCCGATTTGGTCGATTTCTGTCGAAGTACTGGCGTACACCGTATTTTTTGGCTACCTGAAAGGCGTCGGCATCAGCCTGTTGAGCAGTGTCGTATGGCTGGTTTTATCGCTAATTGTCTACACAGTTGATCCCGGTTCAATAGCGGAATGCCTGGTCCTTTTTCCGCTGGGCGGGTGCGTTCATGAAGCCGGTGAATTTGTTCGCAAGCGTTGGGGTGCGGTGGCAAACGCCGTTTGTGCAAGCGGCGTGACCATTGCAATCGCTGCATTGCTGCTGAGCCCGCAAGCTTTATCGGCAACAGCTGTCCAGTGCTTACTGTTTCCGGCGCTTATCTGGTTTGCATCAGCGCTCGACGGAATCAACGTCTCATCGGGTCGAATTGGGGTGACTTTGGGCCATTTGACCTATGCCTCGTACCTGATTCACATTCCGTTGCAGATCATCACCCTCATTGCGCTTGACGGACTGATCGGTAGCCGCTCCGTAGTCAATTCAACGTTTTTCTTGTTTGGC
Source organism: uncultured beta proteobacterium (assembly GCA_903896425.1). Classification (GTDB taxonomy): domain Bacteria; phylum Pseudomonadota; class Gammaproteobacteria; order Burkholderiales; family Burkholderiaceae_C; genus Rhodoferax. The sequence goes on from CAITXW010000140.1 coordinate 7,244, forward strand.
TTTGTCGGGTCGGTGCTGGCGCTCGCGTGGCTCACATACAGTTTCATCGAGCGCCCCGCGCAGTCATTTTTTCGCCGGAACCTGGCGTACGCCAAAGAAACCCCGTCGTAAGGCACCTCTGTTGCGCCCGCCTGACTGGCGCCTGAGTGTCACAAACACGACTAACACGCTATCAGCAAGGGACAACGCCAATTGCACATCCCCGCGATTGGCGTCACGATATCGCCAGAAATATTTGATCCACTTTGGAGTTTTTATGACCCAGCGCGCAGCACGATCGACCTCCCCGCTTGTCACGCGGCTCATTTCAATGGCCGTAGCTGCATTGCTAACCGCCTGTGCCAGTCCGCCCGGCGCTCCGGATGCGCGCACCGCCACCATCCAGCGCACCGCCAACGGCGTGCCGCACATCAGTGCGCCAGACCCCCAGACCCTGGCCTACGCCATGGCCTATGCCTATGCGCAGGACAACGTTTGCATGACGGCCGACCAGTTGGTCACCGTGCGCGGCGAACGTTCGCGCTACTTTGGCGCTGGCACGCCGGGCCTGCTGGCGCGGCGCATGCTGCCCAATGAGCAGATCGACTTCTTCATCGCAGCGCACATGGATGACGCCGCGTTGGAGCGCGCCTGGATCAAGGACGCCAGTGCCGAGTCGCTGGCGCTGGCCCGTGGCGCGGTTGACGGCTACAACCGTTATCTCTCCGACAACGCTGGCAAACTCCCTGCGGCCTGCAATGGGAAACCCTGGGTGCGCCCAACAACTTTGGCCGAGTTTCGACGTCAAGCTGAACTGACTGATGTGCAGGCCGCCACGGCTGCCTTGGCCGATGCCGTGCTGGGTGCCCGCCCGCCAGCGCCTGCGGTGGCTTTCGCGCCTCCTGTCAACCTGGCCGATGCTGCGCAGGCCATGCGCGAGGCAGGTCTGCTTGATTCACCGTTGGGCTCGAACGCCTGGGCCTTCGGCAAGGACAGCACCGCCAACGGCAGTGGCCTGCTGCTGGGTAACCCACACTTTCCATGGGCTGGCGTCAACCGTTTCTGGCAGGTGCATCTCACCATCCCCGGCGATCTTGACGTCATGGGCGTGGGCATCGGCAACTTTCCGCTGGTGCAGATCGGCTTTAACAAGGACGTGGCGTGGTCTCACACCGTATCGACCGGCAAGCGTTTTACCTTGCACGAGTTGACGCTGGCAGCCGGCGACCCCACCAGTTACATCGTTGACGGCCAGCCAGTCAAAATGAGTTCGCGCAGCGTGAGCATTCAGGTGCGTGGTACTGACGGCAGCCTTCAGCCCAAGACCCAAACCGTCTGGTCGACCCGCTGGGGTCCGCTGGTTGTCGTGCCACGCGCCGGTCTGAACTGGACCACCAAGACGGCCTACGCTCTCAAGGACGCCAACCTGGGTAATGTGCGTGCCACAGATTCATCGCTCGGTTTCGCACGTGCGCACAACGTGCAGCAACTGCGCGACGCGATGAAAAACATTGGCACGCCCTGGGTCAACACCCTGGCGGCGGACCGGCACGGCAACATTCTTTACGCCGATGTGTCAGTCATTCCTGATGTCGATGCGGCACAACTGCAGCGTTGCGCGCCAAGCAAGCCGGCAGCCGCTTTGCTACCCGCTGCCGGCTTGGTGGTGCTGGATGGATCAAAGAGTGACTGCGACTGGCGCCGGGACCCAACCTCGCCCGTGCCGGGACTGATTCCGTTTGAGCGCATGCCCACCACTGTGCGCAGCGACTGGGTACACAACAGCAACGACAGCTTTATTTACACCAATCCGCTGCAGAAGTGGTCCGACATTTCGCCCATGGTGGGAAACGCCAGTGTGTCGCGTCCGCGCACCCGTGCCGGCCTGAGCGAAATTCCCGAACTGCTCGCGCGTGGCAAGGTCACACCTGAAGCGGTGCAGCGCCAACTGTTTGAAAACCGTAACTTCATGGCCAGTGTCGTCCTGCCCGACCTTCTGTTAGCCTGCGTCGACGCACCAACAGCCGAAGCGCGCGACGGTTGCGCCGCCCTGCGCGGTTGGGACCGCCGCAACAACCTTGAATCGCGTGGCGCGCATTTGTTCCGTGAGTTCTGGCGCACAGCGCGCAACGTGCCAGGCGTTCATCGCGTAGCGTTTGATCCGGCGCAGCCCGCCGCAACACCAGACGGCTTGAAAATGAGCGATGCCGGGGTTGCCGGCAAGGTATGGGAGATGCTCTCGACAGCCGTCAAGGCAGTGCGAGCTGCCGGTTTTGCGCTGGATGCACCGCTGGGTACAGTGCAGCGTCCACTGATCACCGACGAAGCCATCGCTCTGCACGGTGGTGATGAGTTCGAGGGCGTTCTCAACAACCTTGGCAACCAGTTTGCGACGGGTATCAACCCCAAGGGTTTGACCATCGACTATGGCTCAAGCTATATCCAGAGCGTGACCTTCGACGCGCGAGGCCCGGTGGCGCAGGCCATCCTGACCTATGGGCAGAGCACCGATCCGATGTCGCCAAACGCCAATGACCAAATGCGTCTGTTCTCGCGCAAGGAGTGGCCAACGCTACCCTTCCACGCCGATGACGTGGCGAAGGCTCGCCTCGGTGAAGTATTGCGCCTGACGCGGCCCTGAGTTATGCAGGTGTGGGCTCATAGAGTCCGCAACGAAAACGCTGTCGTTTTCAGGACCAGCATGGAAACCTCGCTGAGCATCGTTGCGATGAATAGCTCGCAAATTTAGTGACATTGCCAGCCCTTCGAAATCACCAAACCGAACCGAGTCCCAAAACTCGGCCCGCCGTACCCGGCACCAGCCGGTGTAGGTGACGGGCTCCACCAGACACATAGAGCCACTGACCGCGGCGCACCGGTGCGTTCAGTCGTCGCATTGGCAGCGCTTCTCGCATTGATGGGCGGCCCGAAATATCTTGATTCGGCCTGCGCATAGTTTGATCATATTTACGCTATTTGATAGCCTAATTTGTCAATATTCCAACATTTGTGATCACAAATGCAAAAAGACGTATGATGAATCTTTTCGATCCGTCGGAGCGCACCATGCCCCAATCCCTCAAGGAATTCCTGACCCAGCACCACATACACGAGGTGGAATGCGTCATCCCCGACATGACCGGCATCGCCCGCGGAAAGATACTTCCGCGTGATCTTTTTTTGTCTGCGGGGGAGATGCGCTTACCCAAAAGTGTGCTGCTCAATACGGTCAATGGGCAGCAGCCCGACAACGGCCCGTTTGTGGGCGACACCGATCCGGACATGGTGTGCATCCCCGATGCCAGCACGGTGCGCATCGTGCCGTGGGCAGCCGAACCGGTGGCGGTCGTCATCCATGATTGCCAGGAGTGGGATGGCTCACCGGTGCTGTTGTCGCCGCGTGGCGTGCTGCGCCGTGTGCTGGCCCTGTACCAGGCCCAGGGATGGCTCCCCATCGTGGCCCCCGAGATGGAGTTTTATCTGGTGGCGCGCCAGCAAAACCCGCACGAGCCCTTGCACCCGCCGCTGGGGCGTACCGGCAAATCCGAAGCCGGGCGGCAGAGCTACTCGATCGACGCAGTGAATGATTTTGACCCGTTCTTCATGGAACTCTCCACTTTTTGCAGTCAGCACAAGCTCGGGGTCGAGACGCTGATTCATGAGGCCGGGCCGGGTCAGATGGAAATCAACTTCTCGCATGGTGAACCGATGGACCTGGCCGACCGCGTCTTTTTGTTCAAGCGCACGGTGCGTGAAACGGCGCTGCGCCACGGCATTTTTGCCACCTTCATGGCCAAGCCCATGGAGCAGGAACCGGGCAGTGCCATGCACATCCACCAGAGCATCAATGACGCGCAAGGGAACAACATCTTCAGCAAGGAAGATGGCAGTGCCAGCGAACTGTTTTTTCACTACATCGCCGGTCTTCAGACCTACATACCCATGCAGATGCCGATGTTTGCGCCCTATGTCAACTCGTACCGGCGACTCTCGCCGTTCATGTCGGCCCCCATCAACGTCCGCTGGGGCCACGACAAACGCACCTGCGGCATTCGTGTGCCCAAGTCCGCTCCCGAATC